>JAJPZE010000222.1 GCA_021204565.1 Prevotella sp.
ATGAGCTTGTGCGCGTTATAAAAACCGCAGTCGGGAGTGAGGGGAATGTCGCTCGCCACACTAAGCATTATCTCTACCTTCACCCCGCGCCGCGCCGCCCGCTTCATTGCTTTTTTCAAGCGGTGAGAGAGGGTGAAGTAAGGGTTGATTATCTTAATATTGCTTTGAGAAGCATTGATTGCGTCTAAGTAAAACCGGCGTATAACTTTCGGCGAACGCCGCGGCTCGCGGTTGATTATCCCCACTTGCTTGGCTCCCGATGTGGCGGTCGTGTCTTGCACGAGATCGGCAAAACGCTCCGCCGGCGCTCCGCCGCAGAAGTACTTGGCGTCAGTTAACCGCTCGCCCGACACGCGAAGCCATATGGCGGCGAATATGGTTTGGAGCGTGTTCACCTCCGTCCCCTCGATGCGGCAGTGCATATCGCGCCACTCCCCCACTTCGTCGGTGCCGAGTATGTAATAGTCGGCAACGTTCATTCCGCCGGTGTAGGCAATGCGCCCGTCGATAACCACAATCTTGCGATGGTCGCGGGAGAAGACGTGATTGATCCAAGGGAAACGCAAGGGGTCGAACTCGTATATCTGTATTCCGCTCTGCCGTATACGCTCCAAGTGTTCCCGTTTCAAGGGCTGGTTGTTTGAGGAATTGCCGAATGCGTCGAATAATAATCTGACCTCCACGCCCTCGCGCGCTTTGTCGGCAAGACGGTCGAAAAGGAGATTGGCAACCGAGTCGTTACGGAAGTTGAAATACTCCATATGTATGCTCTCTTTCGCGTCTGCAACCGCCTTAAACAAATCCTCAAACTTCTCCCGACCCGTGTGGAGAAGCACCACGCTGTTGTCGTCGGAAAACGTTATTCCCCCGCTCATCATCTGCCGGACGAGGAGAGTGTCGGCGCGCTCATTTAAGCCGTGTTGCGCGTAAACAAGCGACGAGACCGAACATGCAATAATCAAAGCAACGACCGAACGTATGTAATTCATTTTACAGAACCGAGACCGGAAACCGATTGCAATCGGTTGTCGAAAACCGTGCAAAGGTAAAGCAAATCAGACTGATATACAAAAGAAAACATCCTCTTTTGCCTGTTCGGACGCTCCGACATATGTAAAAGAAGAGAGGCTGACCTCACGGCCCGCCTCTATCTAATTAAGGTATTAGTCAATTTCGTTTAAGGTAAAAAAGATTGTTTTCAGGATAACGATGCAAATGTATATCAATGTTTTCGCCCCTCCAAATATTTCTCTAATTATTTTCAAAATACTTTTTTGCCGGTTGACTCTACAGACAGACTCGCTTGCACTAATTTTATATAATTTCCTTTTGTATTTGCTTGCGCGTAACGTTCTTTTCGGTACCTTTGCCGCGTATTTATCCAAACGAAAACGATTATATCGGTACTATGCAACGATTTATGACGATACTTCGAACCGGTACGCACCGGTCTTCCGTCCCCGTAATAGGAGGGGGGGGGTAAATCCTGCATAAGAAAGAGTTTCCGAAAGATAACTTATGACGCAATCCCCGATACTATGTCGGTCGGGGCAACACGCGCAAACACAACATACAATATGTCTTCACGAGGAGTAATATCCCCTTGCGAAGGCGTTTTCGTACGCCTTTATTTCAGACAATTTACACCAATCAAACGCTTATGAAAAAATATATCAAACCACGTATGGAGACGGTTGATCCTGAGTTGACACGGGATATTACAACCACTCCCACTCCCTCCAACTCTGTGGGTATCAACAGCGGTGTAGGGGGAGGGGGGTTGAGCAAAAGTGCCTGCGGTTTGGAATACGATGATGATAATGAATGGGACACATGGAATTGATATTTGAAGTCAATTTCAATCGCCTCTCGCGCCGGTCGGGAATTAAACATCGGCGAATATAAAATGATGTTCGCGCGGTTTGTTTACCTTTGCAGACGCTATGTACGATGTAAACGAACTGCGCGGCGTTTTCCCATCCTCTCGCGCCGGGTATACGACCGCTCGTATACTTTGACAACGCCGCCACCCGGTTCCCCCTTCATTGCCGCGTCCATATACGCGGGGTTGTCTTTAAGGAAATACGGCAGGGTACGGGCGTTTTGTATTCGGTCTTTGTTGTATTGCACCCACGCGACGTACTCCTCCGGGACGGTGTTCACCGTGTTCATGCTCTCCAACGAGGGCTCCTCGCCGTTCAGTATGCGTTCGTTGTCGCGCTCAATCTCTTTTTCCGTCTTGAGTATCGGCACGGCAAAGCACCGGCAAAACGGATGCCAACCGGTAAACTTAAAGTCTTTCGGATAGCGCCCTTTCTTGTCCGCCTCACTCTCCCTCGACAGCTCGTCGCAGATGTCTTTCAACGGCACGCGCTCGCCCTTGCCGTTCTCTATCGTATGATTATTGCTCCGTATGATATGAATACCGACGACGAAGTCTTGCTGTTGCCAGCGGTCGTAGTCGGCGGCGCGGTACGCAATATTCGTTTCCGTTGCGGTCAACCGCAGGGCGTTCTTATACGAGGAGCGGTACACGCCTTGTCCGGGATGAAACGCGGCGGCGTTCTTTGAGAGTTGCAACACGCCGTGTTCGTCCCGCACGCGGCGGAAGAGTATATGTAGGTATGTGTCGGTAATGTATAGGGGTATACGCAGGTGTATATTTTGTTATGACCTTTAATTATTACTAATAATCGACAACATCGTGTGGGTTATTGGTGTGTATTATTTACTTTTGCACAAAACCAACACCGTAAAGTGTACATCGTATGTCGAGCATAGAGACGTTTCTAAATGTTGTCGGTCGCTACCGCCACCTTATCGCGATTGTGATAGGCGTGTTGTTTGTCGGTTTCTTGAGCGATACGAGCATTGTTAGTCTGATGAAGTTGGACGGCATAAAGAGCAATCTTCAGGCTGAGGTGAACTATTACCGCCGTCAGGAGAAGGAAGCGGCGGCGGAGTTGGAAGCGTTGCGGAGCAGTCGTTTTGCGGTAGAGAAAGTTGCACGCGAGAGATATTTTATGAAGTATTCGGATGAAGACGTGTTCGTGTTGAGTACGGATTTACCGGCAGGGAAAGAGACTTTTAATCATGGATACGGACAGGAATGAGATGCGAAGTTTGACCCGTTTTCAGTCGGCGTTATTCCTTGTCGGGGGCTTGCTGATGGTGTCTGGGATGGGTTGTTTTGTGTTCATCCGCCAACCCGATTGGGCACTGACGGCCCGCTTGTGGGCGTCTGTGGTGTATCTTGCGGGGGCGGTAATATTCGCCATAATGCAGATTATGCAGAGCTATAGGGGGGAAGACTTTGTCGTCCGCCGGCTCAAGAACATCATGACGATGGCTGATTTGCTGTTCGTTATTGCGGGCGTGCTTATGATAGACAGCTGTACGATGTTTATGCGCCCTA
>JAJPZE010000182.1 GCA_021204565.1 Prevotella sp.
AAGACGCGCACCGTCCACAACCGCTATTATGCGAAGACGATGCGTAACGCCGTGCGGCGGTTGAGGGCGACTACGGACAAGAACGAGGCAACGGAGCTGTACCCGAAAGTGCAGAAGATGCTCGACAAATTGGCAAAGACGAACATCATCCACCGCAACAAGGCAGCCAACCTGAAGTCGTCTCTGATGCGCCACGTCAACGGGCTGTAAGGCGCCGGGAGCTTTTTAAGAACTTTAGTCATAAAGGGATTTCCCCGCCGGGGCAGTCCCTTTTCTCGTGCCGAAAGGAAAAGAAATCCCCCGAGTTTTTGGCGGGGATTTATTTCCTTATATCCGCCGGAAACGTTACCTTTGCACTGCCTTAAAAGGTTAGAAAAAACATACTCGACGATGGAAAAAGAGTTATTTGAAGAGCAGACAGTAAGGAGCTACGGTGCTGACAGTATCCAAGTGTTGGAGGGCTTGGAGGCGGTCAGGAAGCGCCCGGCGATGTACATCGGGGACATCAGCGAAAAGGGGCTCCACCATTTAGTCAACGAGACGGTTGACAACTCAATCGACGAGGCGATGGCGGGGTACTGCACCGAGATCCGGGTTACGATAGGAAAGGACAACTCGATAACGGTCGAGGATAACGGGCGGGGCATACCCGTCGACGAGCATCCGAAGATAAAGAAGTCGGCGTTGGAGGTAGTTATGACCCGTCTGCACGCGGGCGGCAAGTTCGACAAGAAGTCGTATAAGGTGTCGGGCGGTCTGCACGGCGTGGGCGTGAGCTGCGTCAACGCGCTGTCGAAGCATATGACCTCGCAGGTGTTCCGCGACGGCAAGATATATCAGCAAGAATACGAAAAGGGCAAACCGCTGTACGACGTAAAGGTCGTCGGCGCGACGGACAAACGCGGGACGCGCCAGCAGTTCTGGCCCGACGATACGATATTCATCACCACGACTTACCAGTGGGATATTGTTGCGCGGCGTATGCGGGAGCTGGCGTTCCTCAATGCCGGGATAAAAATCACGCTCGTTGATCAGCGTCCCGGCGAAGACGGACAGACGCGGCGCGAGGTGTTTCACGCCGAAGACGGGCTGAAAGAGTTCGTCCGGTATATCGACCGCCATCGCAAACCGCTCTTCGACGATGTCATCTATTTGAAGACCGAGAAGCAGGGCGTGCCGATTGAGGTTGCGATAACCTACAACACGGATTATACGGAGAACATCCATTCGTACGTCAACAATATCAACACCATTGAGGGGGGTACGCACTTGCAGGGTTTCCGCACGGCGCTGACGCGCACGCTGAAATCATACACCGAGCAGGAGCCTTCGCTCGCCAAACAGATAGAGCGCGCGAAGATAGAGATATCGGGCGAGGATTTCCGCGAGGGTATTACGGCGGTGATTTCCGTTAAGGTGGCCGAGCCGCAGTTCGAGGGTCAGACAAAGACGAAGTTAGGCAACTCGGAGGTTGCCGGCGCGGTGCAGATAGCTGTCGGCGAGGCTCTTGGCAACTATCTTGAAGAGCACCCGGCGGAGGCGAAAACCATTTGCGGGAAGGTTATCCTCGCCGCCACGGCGCGTATCGAGGCAAGGAAAGCGCGCGAGAAAGTGCAGCGGAAGAACTTCATGTCCGGCGGCGGCTTGCCGGGAAAGCTTGCCGACTGCTCGAATAAAGACCCGAAGACGTCGGAGATATTCCTTGTCGAGGGCGACTCGGCAGGCGGTTCGGCAAAGCAAGGACGCGACCGCTACACGCAAGCGATATTACCTCTGCGGGGCAAGATACTAAACGTTGAGAAAGTGCAATGGCATAAAGTGTTCGACGCCGAGTCGGTGATGAACATCATACAGAGTATCGGCGTGCGCTTCGGAGTGGACGGCGAAGACTCGAAAGAGGCGAATATCGACAAGCTCCGCTACGACAAGATAATCATCATGACCGATGCCGACGTGGACGGCAGCCATATCGACACGCTGATTATGACGTTGTTTTACCGCTTTATGCCGCGTGTGATACAAGAGGGACACCTCTATATAGCCACGCCTCCTCTCTATCTTTGTCATTACAAGAAGATAGACGAGTATTGTTATACCGACCGCCAGCGCCAGATGTTCATCGACAAATATGCGGGCGGCGACGAGGCAAGCGTGCACACGCAACGTTATAAGGGCTTGGGCGAGATGAACCCCGAGCAGCTCTGGGACACGACTATGAACCCCGCCACACGTCTGCTCAAACAGGTAACGATAGAGAATGCCGCGGAGGCGGACGAGGTGTTCTCGATGTTGATGGGCGACGACGTGGAGCCCCGCCGCAAGTTTATCGAGGAGAACGCCACGTACGCCAATATCGACGCATAACGCCGTAAGGCGTCCGCTCCCCCGTATATATAATAAGGAGACGACCGGATGCATAGGGTTTTTAAGACCTTATGCATCCGTTTTACGATGGCTTTATCGCGAAGAAGGGCGTGTGCCCCTGCCGGGCTTTAATTCATCTTTAATGTTGTTGTAACGGTTTTGTAACAACGCCGGACGACCTTCGCGTCGTAATCAAAAGATATAAGCGGGATATGGAAAGTTTGTATATGATTATTGTGTTGTTCCTGTTGGTGCTCGCAGTGTTCGACTTGTTTGTCGGGGTGAGCAACGACGCGGTGAACTTCCTTACGAGTGCAATCGGATCGAAAGTGGCGAAATGGTGCACGGTGTTGTTAGTGGCGTCGGCCGGCATACTTCTCGGGGCGTTGATGTCGTCGGGGATGATGGATATAGCCCGGCACGGGGTGATGCATCCGGAGAACTTCTCCTTTCACGACGTGATGGTTATATTCCTTGCGGTGATGGTGTCCGACGTGATTATTCTTGATATATTCAACACGTTGGGTCTGCCGACGTCGACGACCGTGTCGTTGGTATTCGAGTTGTTGGGGGGCACGTTTATCCTCTCCATACTTAAGATGCACGCCAATCCGGGCTTGTCGATGAGTATGCTTCTCAATAGCGACAAGGCGTTGCAAATGATTATCGCCATCTTCGTATCGGTCGGCATAGCGTTTGTGTTCGGCGTGGTCGTGCAGTACATCTCGCGCGTTATCTTCACGTTCAACTATACAAAGAAGCTTCCGTATACGGTTGCCTTGTTCGGCGGGGTCTCGTTCACGTTCCTCGCGTATTTTATATTTATAAAGGGCGTATCCTCTTCGCCGTTCATCTCGGTCGGGGCTAAGGCGTGGATTGACGGGAACACGTGGCTGTTGATAGGGATTATATTCGTCTCGGCGACGGTGTTGTCCGAGGCGCTTCATCTGTTGAGGGTGAATGTGTTCCGCATCATAGTGCTTCTGGGGACGTTTGCCCTTGCGATGGCTTTTGCGGGCAACGACTTGGTGAACTT
>JAJPZE010000103.1 GCA_021204565.1 Prevotella sp.
CGGGAGTGTTGCCCCGCGTTTCGTTATCTTATTGCCGCAGGCGGTACGGGAGTGTCACCCCGCGTTTCGTGATTGCAAACAGGTAGTACCGGGAGTGTAATCAGGTAGTATCGAGCCTGTAATTAGGTAGCGTCGGGGACGTAATTAAGCAGTATCGAGCCTGTAATTAGGCAGTATCGGGGACGTGATTAGGGAGCGGGGGAATAAAACGCAAATCGGGCACACATGTGGCGGTCGGTGCGCTTATTCGTCGAAGTCGAACTCGTCGTAATCGTCGTCGTCATCGAAGCCGTAGGTAACAGGGTCTGAGAAAGTATCAAGTGCGCGCCGGTCTTTCTTTGTCGGGCGTCCCATGCCGCGTGCGCGATTGACGAAGCCGCTCAGACGTACCATATCAAGCTGCTCGTACTGACGCGGGTCGGTTACGTTCTCGTACACCCGGTCAACGAGCTTTGCTCCGACGCGCTGTTCAATGCAGGAGATGATTTTGAACGAGTATGTGACGGGCGGTTTCTTAACGTCGATGATGTCGCCCGCCTTCACCGTTGACGACGGTTTAAGGTTTACTCCGTGCCGGGAGACACGTCCGTTCTTACACGCGTTCGCCGCTATTGTCCGTGTCTTGAAGATACGTGCCGACCAGAGCCATTTATCGAGTCTGGCTTCGGGTAAGGTCTTTAGGGCCGGCATATCATCTACGGTTAAAGTTGTTCATCGTCCTGTCCACGCCTTCGAGGACAAATGATTTTATCTCCTCTACGGCGATCTCTATCTCCGGCGCGAGGCGGGTTCTCTCTTCTTCGGAAAACTTTCCGAGCACCCAGTTTATCTGTCCGCCGGGTTCGAAATCGTTGCCGATACCGATACGGAGCCGGGCATAATCGTCGCCAATGAGTTGCGAGATGTGTTTCAGACCGTTGTGCCCGCCGGGCGAGCCGTTAGCCCTAAGCCTCCGTTTGCCTGTCTCCAACGCGATATCATCCACGACGACGAGGAGCCGGGAAGTATCTATATTCTCCTTATTCAACCAATAACGCACTGCATTTCCGCTAAGGTTGACATACGTTGTCGGCTTTAAGAGAAAGACCCGTTTCCCTTTCAGCGACGTTTCCGCTATGAACCCGTATCGCTTGTCGTCGAATGTGATGCCGGCTTGGGCGGCGAAAGCGTCTAAAACCATCCACCCTATGTTGTGGCGCGTCGAGTGATATTCATCGCCGGGATTGCCGATGCCCGTTATGAGAAACTTATGCGTTTCACGCATATATCATCATTTTATTTATGCCGCAGGCGCTTATAATGTTCATCTATTTATAAGCTTTTAGGCACTATGAATTAACAAAAAAGGAGACGGTCTCAAAGCGAGCCCGTCTTCCCGACATACATAAAAGTAATATTGGTTATTGCGCTTCTTGCGCTGCCTGTGCGACGGCTGCGCGCGTCATCTTGACGGTGCAAACAATCACTTCTTTGCTCGTTGCGATAGTGAGCCCGTCATACCGGAGCTCGCCCACCTTGACGCTCTTGCCTATCTTCAAGTTGGTTACGTCCACGTCGAGCTTCTCCGGGATGTCCTTATAAGGAGCCGTTACGAGTATCTTTCTGATAACGGGAACGAGCTTGCCGCCGTCACGCACACCCTGTGCGTGCCCTACAATATTGACCGGAATGCCGATTGTAATCGGTTTCTTGTCGTTCACCTCATAGAAATCGACGTGGAGAATAGCACCCGACACGGGATGCGCCTGCACCTCTTTAATCACCGCTTTCCTCACTTTCCCGTCAACATCGATATTGCACACGAGCACGTCGGGAGTAAAAATTGCCTTGTTCAACTCATTCGCAGCGATGCTTATAGCTTCCGCCACGGGTTTACCGTCAGCCTTCTTCTCTCCATATAAGTTACACGGGACTTTTCCCTCCTTACGCATCTCGCGCGTTGCGGCCTTGCCTGTAGCGGGGCGCACCTCCGCTTTTAATGAAATCTCTTTCATAGTTTAATCGTCTAAGATAATGTGTTACTCTAAATTAAATACCAATTCGCCATCACACGGCACCCTCGTGCGACGAGGGCGAGTGCAAAGGTAATGCAAAAGCGCAAAACGCCAAAGGAACGGCGTGCATAATATGCACGTCATCATCATTTTATATGCCTTGCGCTCGTGCGGGGGCGGGGGAGCGGGCGTGTTTAGTTAGCTTGTTCGGAGAGGAATTTGAGCCTTACGAGGCGTATTTCCTGAGAGGAATATTCCGGGGGGAGAGCATCGATTGCCCCGGCGACATCGCCGGTCTCACTCGAAAGAAAGTAATCGTAGATTTCGTCGATTTGTTCGCGATCCAAGCGCTGACGGAGATCGTAGTCGATATTTATTTTAGTACCTCCGGAAACGATGGCTTCGAGTTCGGTTATGAAGTCGTCGAAGTCGAAACCGAGATTGTCGGCGATGTCGGCGAGCGGCTTCATATTGTCTACGAGCTGAATAATTTTAATTTTGGTTACCGACTTCTTGGGCACCATTCTTATTATTCCGCCAGCGTCGGGCCGAGAGATATTGTTCTCTATGCAATATTGTTTTATAACCTCGATGAACTCGGCTCCGAAGCGCTTAGCTTTGCCGAGGCCGACGCCGGGAATGTTTTGCAATTCTTCTTGCGTAAGGGGGTAGAGGGTTGCCATATGTTGGAGTGAGATGTCTTGGAAGACGACGTAAGGGGGCACTGCGTGTTTGGTTGCGATTTCCCTTCGCAGGTTTTTGAGGATGTTATATAGTTCGGGCGAAAGGGCTCCGGCGGCTTCTTGGGGCAGGTGTTCTTCTTCGTCGTCGGCAAACTCGACATCATCGACAATCATAAACGACTCGGGGCGGTCGATGAAGCGACGTCCTTTGGCAGTTATTCTCAGCAGTCCGTAGTGCTCTACTTCTTTTGTCAGATATCCGGCGATGAGTGCTTGGCGGACGACCGCACGCCATAGTTTCGGGTTCAGATCCCGGCCGAGTCCGAAGTCTTCGAGTTGGTCGTGCTTATGTGATGTGATGTCCTCGGTGGGTTGCCCGGAGGCGAAATCGATGATATATTCTTGCCCCACCTTCTCTTTGAGAGAGACAACGCTTTTAAGGAGCGCATAGAGATATTCTTTGGCTTCGTGTTTTTCCTTAGGATGCAAGCAATTATCACAACTCGAACAGTTGTCCAAGGGATAATCTTCGCCGAAATAGTTGAGCAAGAGCTTTCTGCGGCACACCGCCGAGGTGGCGTACGCTTCTATGTCTTGCAGGAGTTGGCGCCCAATCTCCTGCTCGTTCGGGGATTTAAGGTCAAGAAATCTTTTGAGCTTTTCGAGGTCTTTCGGGGAGTAGAATGTGATGCATAGGCCCTCTTGGCCGTCGCGCCCGGCG
>JAJPZE010000025.1:0-2947 GCA_021204565.1 Prevotella sp.
ATAAATATATCGTGCACCCCGAGCTGTTAAAGCGCGAGACGCTCTACGACCTGCGCAGTTTCGTGGCGATGTACCCGTGTCAACAAGCGGCACGGTTGCTGATGCTGCAAAATCTGTACATACTCCACGACCCGACATTCGACGGAGAATTGCGGACAGCGGCGTTTTATGTAACCGACCGCACAGCCTTGTTCAACCTCGTCGAAGCTCCTTTCTATAAGCTCGCTACCCCCGCTCACGTTGCGGCGGAGCAGACAACCGGCGACGCTGACAAGCTGATTGACGACTTCGTAGAGGCAGCCGCAGAGGAGGAGAAAGACAGCGACCGGCAACCGACAGTGGCGGATGCGACGGTAGATTATATGGCGTATATGATGGCGAAAGAGGGTGCGGCGCAAGATAAGGAAACGACGGACAGCGGGCGTGCCGCTACGGATTTGATTGAGAATTTCCTGCAAAACGACGGCGGGAAAATCACTATCGGGCAAGACAACGGCGAAGCGGACAACGCGCACGACCACGACAGCGTCGTATTCGAGAACGATAAAGACGAACCGCAAGAGGACTTTTTCACCGAGAGCCTCGCCAAGATATACATACGCCAACACAATTATAACAAGGCATTGGAAATATTCCGGCAATTAAATTTGAATAATACGGAGAAAAGCGGTTACTTTGCAGACCAAATGAGGTTTCTCGAGAAAGTAATAGCCGCCGGAAACGGCAATATAAAAGGCGAAACGAAATAAATTTTTACAACGGATATGTATACATTATTAGTCATTGTAATGGTGATTATCGCGGTGCTGATGATAGGTATCGTGCTCATACAAGAGAGTAAAGGCGGCGGTTTGGCGTCGGGCTTGTCGAGCGGCAACCAGGTATTGGGCGTGCGCAAGACAACGGATGTAGTGGAGAAAGCGACATGGACGCTTGCCGCATTAATGGTGGTTATCAGCGTCGTGTGCGCATATGTTGCCCCGCGTGCATCCACCGAGCAAAGCGTCTTCGAGGGCGTTACGCCGCAGACGGAGCAGACCAACCCCGCAACTACTCCGGGCTTCGGAGCGGATGCAACCCCCGCCGCGCCGGCAGAGGAGAATAGTGCAACACCGGCGGAAAAGCCTGTTGCAACGCCTGTCGCCCCGGCTTCACCGGCTAAATAACTAAGTTTTTTACCCCTTTTGTTTGCACGTACGGCGCGCAAACACTACCTTTGCACCGCTTCATACGGCTACTGCCGAAGCGGTACAAGATATAAAACAGAGGACAAGATGTCTTTGCCGGGACGGCAAAGGTGTATATGGTGCCCGTAGTTCAGTTGGTTAGAGCGTCAGATTGTGGTTCTGAATGTCGTGGGTTCGAGTCCCACCGGGCACCCTTTTCGGCGGCAGCCTCAAGGATTGAGGTTGTCGCCTGATGTTAATTGGAAACCTAAATATCAGATTATGGGAACAACAGTATTGAGAGCGGTAATCGCGGTTGCAGCGGGCGTATTGATGGTTGAATACCGCGAGGAAATGGTCAAATGGCTCACTATTTTGGTAGGTATTCTGTTCTTTGTCTCCGGTTTTATATCCGTTGTTTGGTATTATGTGGTTCGGCGCAAGTATGCCCGCGAGTTGCTTGCGGCGGAGAACGACCCTGACGCGATAAAGGCTGTCAAGGCGCGTCGGCCGACGTTGCCGATAGTCGGGACGGGTTGCGCGTTGCTCGGGATAATCCTTGCGCTGTTGCCTGAGACCGTCGCGAAGTATCTTGTATGTGTGTTCGCGGTGTTGCTTGCCATAGGTGCGGTCGGCGAATTTATCGTGCTTATCTCCGCCAATATCGCCCGGCGCGACTTCCGAAAGAGCCTCTCCGGCACGGCTCCGGCTAAGAGCGGATGGTTGTTTTTCGTACTCCCTACGCTACTGCTTCTCTTTGCAATCATCGCCATACTCTACCCGGCGTTTATCGTCAGCGCGCCTTTGCTCTTCCTCGGCGTGGCGTTTATCGTCTACGGACTGTCGGAAATAATCAATTTGATAAAGACTACAACCATCCGAAAGACTATCTCCGGCGCAACCGTTATCGACGTCGAGTCCTCTCCGGTCGATGCTGCCGAAGAGGCGGAGATTGTAAACACGACTGCCGGAAGCGGCGAACGGGACAATCCGGAAACGATGTAACCGGAACAAAAACGATTTGTGTATATGGTGTCTGTTATTGTCGGCGACATTACGAAACTCGATGTCGACTGCATTGTGAATGCGGCTAACAGCACGCTTCTTGGCGGCGGAGGGGTCGACGGAGCTATTCACCGGGCGGCGGGGAGAGAACTTTTAGAAGAGTGCAAGACACTTACGCCTTGCCCCGCGGGTTACGTAAGGCTGACCGGTGCGTACCGTTTGCCGTGCCGCCAAATCATTCATACGGTCGGCCCGATATGGCGCGGCGGAAAGCACGGAGAGGCGGATACGCTCGCCTCTTGTTATAAAACGGCGTTGACGACAGCGGATTTGATAGGGATGAAGAGTATCGCGTTCCCCTGCATAAGTACGGGCGCGTACGGTTATCCGCGCGAACAGGCGGCGCACGTGGCGATGAATACGATTGTCAAATGTCTGAATGCGGGCGACTATAAAGGGGATATAATTATCTGCTGTTATACCGACGAGGATGCCCGTATATACAATGATGTAATCCGCGAGATGCATATCGAGCCCTTCCTCTTATAGCTCGCGGGCGGAGCGCGCGACGGAGAACTTCATCCGCAAGAATACGGAAACTGTCCGACCGGACGCTCCGAAGCCACAGCCCGAAACAACCTTTATATAAGGCGCTTTGACTATCGTCGAGCTCCGGCTGCACTCGGCATCGAGCGAACTCGTGCTCTCGTTTGCACGGATCTTGACTATCGTCGAGCTCCGGCTGCACTCGGCATCGAGCGAACTCGTGCTCTCGT
>JAJPZE010000025.1:3047-3374 GCA_021204565.1 Prevotella sp.
TTGCACGGATCTTCCCGTTTAATCAGATGCGGCTCCACCCACAAAAATTATTGAAGATGCTCATATATGTGCCCATTCAAGAAATATGGTTGTATTATTCTTTTCGTAATGTTTTGTTTTGCGTTTCGGTTGCTTTACATTAATTTCGCAATACGTTTTGACAGGGGAAGAGATGAAACGAGACGAGCTTAGGATCGTGTTTATGGGTACGCCGGAGTTTGCTGTCGGCACGTTACGGCGGTTGGTTGAGAGCGGTTATAATGTGGTTGCCGTCCTGACTTCGTCACATTTTTGTGCTGTCTGATGGCGGAGGTTGAAAATCAGCGA
>JAJPZE010000251.1 GCA_021204565.1 Prevotella sp.
ATCCTTCGACGCCCCGCTGCGCCGAGACGCGCGAATAGTGATCTACACCGCCGGGGGGCAACGCATCCAAACCGCCGTCATACGCGCCGGGGAAACAACGGCTGCCGTCCGCCTCAACGGCAAGACGGGCGACATACGGGCGGTGCAGGTCTGCGGCGATACGCCCGCACACACAGGCTCGACGCTCATACGCACGGAGTAACCGCCCCCGGTATCTTCAACCGTTACTGCGAATATCAGCCCCAACAGCTTGATATTCAACATATTGCAAAAGTAAATATTTGTCAGACCTTGACCCCATATTATGGGTATCCTTAAACACACGTTAAGGGTACCCTTAAACACACGTTAAGGGTACCCTTAATATGGGGTCGCGTCGGGCGCGGGCTCGCGGGGGCGCGCGGCGTGTTTTTTGCGTGAGCGGGCGGTTGTTTTAATTCGAAAATTACGTTATATGGTTTGCGTTGTCGCTTTTTTTTCGTAGCTTTGTAAGCCGGTAATGCAAAAGAGGCGAAAAAGCAACTAATGAAACGATATATATTAGCGTTCGGTATGGCTCTTTTCGTGCTGTGTGCGGCGAACGCGCAAAAGATAACCATCGGGTCGTGCACCACGCGCGACAAGGGGCAATACACGGGCGAGATGAGCGCCGGACGGCCGGACGGCAAGGGCAGGACCGTATTTCCCAACGGCGACACGTACGAGGGAGAATACGTCAAAGGCCGCCGGCAGGGGTACGGGACCTATACTTTCTCCGACGGCGAGCGGTACGAAGGCAACTGGTTTCAGGACCAACAGCACGGCGAGGGCACATATTATTTCGCGAACAACAATATATACACCGGGATGTGGTATCGGGATTACCAACACGGGCACGGGGTGATGCACTATTTCAACGGTGATGTTTACGACGGCGACTGGTATCAGGACCGCCGCCGGGGCAAGGGGAAATACACCTTTGCAACGGGGGCTTATTACGCCGGGAGCTGGGCCGACGATATGAAAGACGGGCAGGGGACGTTCGTCTGGGGCGACGGTTCGAGCTATACCGGGGGTTGGAAGGAGAATATGAAACAAGGGCGCGGGAAATTCGTTTACGCCGACGGCGACAGCTACGAGGGGGACTGGCTGGCGGACAAAAAGAACGGCAAGGGCATCTATAGGTGCGCTAACGGCGACGTATACGAGGGTTATTACAGGGATGATCAACGGCAGGGAGAGGGCACTCTCCGATATGCCAACGGCGATAAATATACCGGACAGTTTGCCGAAGGCGACAAGAACGGGACGGGGACGTTCGTTTGGGCGAACGGCGACATCTACGCCGGCGAGTGGCGCAACGGCGTGCAGCACGGGCAGGGCAAGCTCAAAAAGCATAACGGAGACGTGTTCGACGGGCATTTCAAGAACGGAGAGGTCGACGGCGAGGTAATCATACACTATGCCGACGGCTCGAAATTCAAAGGCGAGTTCAAAGAAGGGAAAAAGAACGGACCCGCCATAACCGTCGATAAAGAGGGGAAACGATACGAGGAGACGTTCGTTGACGATGTCCTCGACGGGGCGTTTACCGAGCGCGACCGCAACGGCAAAGTGCTCGCAAAAGGTTATTACACCAACGGCATAAGACACGAAGAAAGTTAATCCGACTCATATATGGCAACAAAGAAAACCGCAAGCGACAGCCCTCAGATGCTGGCCTTGCTCAGAAACGATGAGTATCTGCGCCCCTTCGCCGACGCTATCAACGGGCGCCATTGGAACGCGCTGGACAAGATCTGCGAGCTCACGTCGGGGGGAAAAGAAACCCTGAGCAGCTTCGCCTCCGGATACCTCTATTTCGGGCTCCACCGGACGGAGACCGGCTGGGTGTTCCGCGAGTGGGCGCCTAACGCAACCGAAATTTATCTTATCGGCGACTTCAACGGCTGGCAGGAGAAAGCACGCTATCGTCTCAAGCGCGTGAAGGACTCGGGCAACTGGGAACTCAAGCTCCCGGCGGCGGCGATGAAGCACGGCGACCTGTATAAGATGAGCGTGCACTGGGACGGCGGACAGGGAGAGAGGATACCCGCCTGGGTACGCCGCGTCGTGCAGGACGACAACACAAAGATATTCTCCGCCCAGGTCTGGGCGCCGGAGAAAGAGTATAAATGGCGGATCAAATCATTCCGTCCGAACACGAAGCCGCTCCTGATCTACGAATGTCATATCGGCATGGCGCAAGACGCCGAGAAGGTGGGGACGTACGACGAGTTCCGCGAGAATATCCTCCCGCGCGTCAAGGAGGCGGGGTATAATTGCTTGCAGATAATGGCGATACAAGAGCACCCTTATTACGGCAGTTTCGGATATCACGTCAGCAATTTCTTCGCCCCGTCGAGCCGCTTCGGCACGCCTGAGGAGCTCAAACACCTCGTCGACGAGGCGCACCGGATGGGTATCGCGGTTATAATGGATCTCGTGCATTCGCACGCGGTGAAGAACGAAGTGGAGGGGCTCGGCAACCTGTGCGGCGACCCCTGCCAGTTCTTTTATCAGGGCGACCGGCGCGAACACAACCAATGGGATAGCCTTTGTTTTGACTACGGCAAGAACGAGGTTATCCATTTCCTGCTCTCCAATTGCAAATACTGGCTCGACGAGTTTAAGTTCGACGGCTTCCGTTTCGACGGCGTTACGTCGATGCTCTATTACAACCACGGACTGGGCCAGGACTTCCTCAGCTACGCCGATTATTTCAACGGTTCGCAGGACGACAACGCCATCTGTTATTTGACTCTTGCGAACAAGGTTATCCACGAAGTGAACCCGCGGGCTATAACCATCGCCGAAGAGATGTCGGGCATGCCGGGTCTTGCGGCAAAGATTGACGACGGCGGATACGGCTTCGACTATCGCCTCGCAATGGGTATACCCGATTATTGGATTAAGATGATTAAGGAGAAGAGCGACGAAGACTGGGGCGTGTTCGACATCTTTTGGAAACTCACAGACCGGCGCGCCGACGAGAAAACCATATCGTACGTCGAGTCGCACGACCAAGCGCTCGTCGGCGACAAGACGGTTATATTCCGCCTGATCGACGCCGACATGTACTGGCACTTTAAGAAAGGCGACGAGAACGATGTGGCTAACCGCGGCATCGCCCTGCATAAACTCATCCGTATGGTTACCGCAAGCACGATCAACGGCGGGTACCTCAACTTCATGGGCAACGAATTCGGGCACCCGGAGTGGATCGATTTCCCCCGTGAAGGTAACGGATGGAGCTATAAATACGCGCGCCGGCAATGGAATCTGGTCGACAATAAGGAGCTGTGTTATCACTACCTGGGCGACTTCGACCGCGCTCTGATGCATATTATAG
>JAJPZE010000017.1 GCA_021204565.1 Prevotella sp.
GGATACTGCCGATGCACTCTTTAAGGAGCGCGGCAGGCAAGTTATAGTCCGTTACGACAAAGCTTACAAGCGGGTTGCTTTTGTGGTTCGAAGGCGCCATTCCGACCGCAAAAGTAATTAAAATATCCGACCCCGCCATATCTTCACCCTTTCCCGTGCGCCGCCGCAAGCGTATTTCTCCTTGCCCGGCAAACACGTACAAATCAATAAATTCCTTACCTTTGCCCCGTCAAATCATCATATTTATGTCGGCTTATTACGGCGATGTCCTCGAAGAAGAGTTAAAGATTAGGGTTGGGAATGATTGGTTCCCGGCGTTTGATACCGCAGGTATTGTCGGGAAGATTGACTTCTCCGTCGCCCTCAAAGAGAATGCGGCGGCGGGCGCGAGCCTATGGGACGACCGCGAATATCTTCTCTGGGCGGAAGCGAAACAAGGGACGCGGCACGACATCTACGAGTCTTTCGTCCAGCTAATCCTCACCATCGGCAAGGCACGGACGTACGACACATACCTTCCCCCGCCGTTTCTCGGCGCGTTCGACGCGGAGAAGATTGCGTTCATCGGTTATAATGCCGTGATGGAGCTGTTCGCGTTAAGCGATTTCAATTGGAATGTCCCGCCCTCGAACCACGACACCCGCGAGTTCCGGCAAGTGTTCTCGTTAGTAAAAGAAACCTTGAAACGGGACGCATATATATATCGGTTCGACAAGGACGGAACGGAGCTCCGGGAGTTTATACGCGCCAATTTCAAGCTGAATAAGGACGGCGTAACGGCGGTAAGAATCGACAAGAACAACTTCACCCACATCTATCAGAAGTGGCTCAAAGAGGTGAAGCCGACAATCGCAATCGAATGGGACGAAGCGAAGAAAGAGGGGGTTATAGATGCCGATTTTTATCTCGCCGATGTCCTTTCGGAGGAGAACAAGACGCTCAAAGAGAAGCTCTTCGTCCTTCTCCGCTCGGATAGATATTATTATAACATCACGCGCAAGGCGACCGGCTCGTTAGCTTTTGAGTCGATTGAGTTTAACGACGGGCAAGCGGCACATAATCGTTTCTGGCGCCGGTACACACGTCCGCCAAAGGAGGAATACTGGGATTACATCGTCAATCGCAGGGATTTGCTTGTGCCTCAGGACATCAGAGAGAGGAAAGGATCGTTCTTCACGCCCGGCGAATGGGTAGAGCTGTCGCAGGAATACTTGGCCAAAGAGCTCGGCGAAGATTGGCAGGACGAGTACGTCGTCTGGGATTGCGCGGCGGGTACGGGCAACTTGCTCGCCGGACTGACTAATATATACAATATCTACGCCTCAACGCTCGACCGCCAGGACGTGAAAGTAATGCAGGACTTAATTGCCGGCAACCACCTCAACCTCTTGGAAAGCCACGTCTTTCAGTTCGATTTTCTCAACGACGGATTTGACAAATTGCCCGCTTCGCTCCGCGAAATAATCAACGACGAACAAAAGCGGCGCAAACTAATTATTTATATCAATCCGCCGTATGCGGAGGCTGCGACGGCAAGACAAGTAACAAAGACAAGCAAGAATAAGGGTGGTGTAGCCGTAAATAACCTGATTAACCGCAAATATAAAAGGGATATAAAGAAAGCTGCAAACGAACTTTTTGCGCTCTTTCTGATACGCATATATAAGGAATTAGGTGATTGTATTATTGCGAACTTCTCTACAATAAAAGTGCTTACAGGTCGGAACTTCATCGACTTCCGCAACGTTTTTAGAGCACGTCTCTGTCGGTTATTCATCATTCCGGCGAATACTTTCGATAATGTAAACGGACGTTTCCCTATCGGTTTTTATATCTGGCGCACGGCGGAAACACAGAATTTTAAGAGCATTGATGCAGATGTTTATGACCGGGACGGCACATCTCTTGCGCCAAAAAGGATATATAATCCCGACAGTCGACCCGGCATCAACAGTTGGTATTCCAAATATTACGACAAGACCGCAACAGGCATCGGGGTAATGAATACCAGAGGCAATGACTTTCAGAACCATAATTATATCCGCATTACATCAACGGACAACCATAACCATACAAACATAATAACGGCGAAGAACCTTATCCCGACGGTTGTTTACCTCGCCGTCAGGCAGTGCATCGAAGCCACGTGGATGAACGACCGCGACCAATTTTTCGCTCCGCGCAAGAGTTGGGCAGACGATACTGAATTTCAGTCGGACTGTCTCGCGTACACGCTTTTTCACAGGCAAAACCGGATTACGTGCCGCGAGGGAGTAAACCATTGGATACCGTTTACCGAGTCTGAGGTCGGGGCGAAGGACCGCTTCACAAGTCATTTTATGTCGGATTTCATTCGGGGCAAACACGCTTCGTCCGCCTCTTCTTCGTCCGACTTGTTCGGCACGCCGGAGCATAACGCCCTGCTGTTACCCGGTCCGATAGCGTTCTCCGCCGAGGCGCGGGCGTTGCTTGATGCGGGCAGGGAATTATGGCGGTATTATCACAGCCGTCCCGGCGCGAAAGCCAACGCCTCGTATTACGATATCCGCCTGCGCTTCCAAGGGGTTAACGAAAAAGGGAAGATGAACGCCGGCTCAACCGACGAGACCTACTCCCGTCTGCTCGACGCGCTGCGCACGGCACGCGACATCGTAGGGGAAAAGATTAAGGACGGCGTATACCGCCACGGCTTCCTCATGGATTAATACGCCAGCACTTCAACGCCCGTGTCGGTCATCACGAGCGTGTGTTCCCATTGCGCCGACGGACGCTCGTCCCACGTGATCACCTCCCAGCCGTAGGGGTCGTCGCCGTCGATAAACACTTTCCACGTGCCCATATTAATCATCGGCTCGATAGTGAACACCATGCCCGGCACGAGGAGCATGCCCGTACCGCGGCTTCCGAAATGACATACGTTAGGCTCTTCGTGAAACTGCAAGCCTACGCCGTGCCCGCACAGGTCGCGCACCACGCCGTATCCGAACCGCTTTGCGTGCTTCTCTATGGCGTGTCCGATGTCGCCGACAAAGGAGAAGGGCTTAGCCGCCTCCATACCAATCTCCAAGCATTCCTTTGCGACACGCACGAGTTGAGCCCGGTCGGCGTCGGTCGTCCCCCCGGCAATGAACATCCGCGAGGCGTCGGCATAATATCCGTCGAGTATGGTCGTGAAGTCGACATTGATAATATCCCCCTCCTCTAATATATCCTCCTCTTTCGGAATGCCATGGCAGACAACCTCGTTGATACTGGTGCAAACCGACTTGGGGAAACCCTCGTATCCCAAGCAAGCGGGGGTCGCGCCGTGCTGACGGCACACATCCATACAAATATCGTCTATCTCCTGCGTGTTCATGCCCGGAC
>JAJPZE010000192.1 GCA_021204565.1 Prevotella sp.
GCGTCTCTTGCGCGGACTTGCAGGCGAGCCCGAACCGATATTAGAGCCTCAGCAACAGACTAATTTTATCCGGTAGATTATCGTTGCCGGGTGCGGCGTATGTGCGTCTCCGCTATGCCTGTGAGTTACGCGGACGTCAGTCGCGCCGGAAGATGTCGCGGGTGTAAACCTTATCTTTCACATCGTCGAGCATCGGGTCGTAGCGGTTGGCGATAATGCATTGGCTTTCGGATTTGAAACGTTCGAGGTCGTTCATTATCGTACTCCCGAAGAACGTCTGCCCGTCTTTGAGCGTCGGTTCGTAGATAATTATGCGCGCTCCCTTTGCTTTCAAGCGCTTCATAATGCCTTGTATTGACGACTGTCGGAAGTTGTCGGAGTTGCTCTTCATTGTCAAACGGAACACTCCGATCGTAACTTCGTGCTCGCGTGCGGCGTCGTAACGGCTGCTGCCGGTGTAGTAACCCGCCATTTTGAGCACACGATTGGCGATGAAATCCTTGCGTGTAGAGTTTGCGGTAACTATCGCCTCGATAAGGTTCTCCGGCACATCGCGGTAGTTTGCAAGCAGTTGGCGCGTGTCCTTAGGTAAGCAATAGCCTCCGTAACCGAAAGAAGGATTGTTGTAATGGGTGCCTATACGGGGGTCAAGACCTACGCCCTCGATGATGTCGCGCGCATTTAATCCCTTCATTTCGGCGTACGTATCAAGCTCGTTGAAATAGCTGACGCGGAGCGCGAGGTAAGTATTGGCGAACAGCTTTACTGCTTCGGCTTCCGTGAAACCCATTATCCTGACCTCTATGTTCTCCTTTATTGCGCCCTCCCGGAGCAGGTTGGCGAAGTCGTTAGCGGCTTTGACGAGGCGCTCGTCGTCCGTTTTCGTTCCGACGATTATGCGCGTAGGGTAGAGGTTATCCCTCAGCGCGCAACCCTCGCGCAGGAATTCCGGCGAGAAGATTATATTCTTGTTGTTGTACTTTTCCCGTATTTCTTTGGTGTACCCGACGGGGATTGTCGATTTGATAACTATGATCGCGTTCGTGTTGCCCGCAGCTAAGACGAGCTCAATCACCGCTTCAACCGCCGCCGTATCAAAGAAATTCTTTTGCGGGTCGTAGTTTGTAGGGGTGGCGATAATGACGAAATCAGCTTCCTTGTACGCGGGTATGCCGTCGGTTGTGGCGGTCAGGTCGAGCGTGTGAGTTGACAGATACTCGCTTATCTCCTTATCAACAATCGGGGATATGCGGCGGTTAATCATATCCGTTTTTTCGCTCACGATATCCACGAGGGTAACTTTATTGTGTTGCGCCAACAGTATGGCGTTAGACAAACCGACGTATCCGGCTCCTGCAACTGCAATATTCATAATGATTCTTAATTAGATTTTTGTAACGCTATAGTGTATGTGTATAATCGTATTCGGGTGTGCGCACGCGGCGCTTTACGTCCCGGTTTTCAATAATCCGTTATAATCCGGAGCATCTCTTTCGCTTCTTTATCGTCAACCGCGGGCACGGGCATGAACCCTTCGGTAAGCCCCGCGCGCTCCGCCATAACGTATTCTATACGCGCCGTGAAGTCATCCAAACCGATGAGTCCGAGCACGTCGGCAAAGCGGTCTTCGTCGAAATCGGAAGCCGTGAGCAGGGCTGACAGCGAGCGCAAGAATGTTTCGGGGATATTGCGTTGCCGGTAGAGGCATTGCGCGTAGAGCAGTTCGCGGCAAACGTCAACTATGTTCGCGTCCGCCTCGTTGAGCAGTTTGAGCTTCGTTTCGATTGTTTCGCGCAGGGCGTTATCGTTGGTTTCGGCGACTGATTTATACAGTTCCGCGTATTGGCTCGCCATCTCCGGCGCCGTTATAGTGTTGGTTGTAACGGCGTTTGGAATAAGTCTGAGGCGGCCGGTGTTTCGTTTTCCGAGCAGCCGCTCCTCCATTTTGCCCGACGCGACCACAGCCGACGCCTCGTCGGAGAGGCGCAAGCGGGTTGCCGAAGGTTTGTTCCAAGGGGCGAGCGAGGCGAGCGGAGTGTGAACGAAAGGTATTGTTTGGCGCGTCATTCGCCGGGCAATGGTTACGGCTGAGGGGCTCCAAGCCCCGACAATATGCGCTATCGCGGCGTTCTCCCGAGTAAGTATGATGTCGTCCGAACGCTCGAATTGCCCCGCGAGCAGGCCGCAGGTGAGGCGCGGGAGATTGTCTCCCGTCAGGTCGGTGCCGCATATCAGATTAACCCGCATATTGTCGTTTTATAACTCTTCAACCAAGAAACCCTCCGGCAATTTCCGAAGATTATAACCGCTCGACATAATCTCGCCGTATGCGCCGGCGGAGCGTATGGCGAGCAGGTCGCCGCGTTTTGCGCCGTGCAAGTCCACCGCTTTGGCGAACACATCGCTGGTTTCGCATATCGGGCCCACAACATCGTAAGTCTCCGGACTCAGGTCGCTCGAGACATTCTCTATCTTATGAAAAGCCTGGTACAAAGCCGGACGGATGAGATCGGTAAATCCGGCGTCGACAATACAAAACTTCTTGTGCGTCCCCTGTTTAATGTAGAGCACGCGCGTTATAAGCGAGCCGCATTGGGCGACTACGCTTCTGCCCAGCTCGAAATGCACTGTCTGCCCGTCGCGGATATGCAGATGGCGCGCGTAAGTATCGAAATAACTCTTGAAGGCGGGTATTGCGAGTCGGTCCGGATGCTCGTAACTGACGCCCAAACCGCCGCCGACGTTGATTGTCTCAACAGTTATATGCTTGCTTTCGAGGCGGTCTTGAAGCGTGTTAATACGGTTGCAGAGCGCCGTAAAGTCGGTCATGTCGAGGATTTGACTGCCTATATGAAAGTGGAGACCCGAGAAACGGACGTGCGTCATCCGCGCCGCCGCCTCTATCGCGCTATCCATGTCCTCCATTGCGATGCCGAACTTGTTCTCCGCCAGCCCCGTTGTGATGTTGGCGTGAGTATGCGCGCCCACGTCGGGATTTATTCGGAAAGCGACCGTCGCCGTCTTGCCCGTACGCTCCGCAATGGCGTTAATCACTTCCAATTCGGGGATACTCTCCACGTTGAAGCAAGCTATGCCGCGCTCCAACCCCAGCTCAATCTCCCAATCCGCTTTGCCCACGCCCGCGAAAACCACCGTATTCGCGGGGAAGCCGCTTGCAAGAGCCGCGCTTATTTCCCCGCCGCTGACGCAGTCCGCCCCAAGTCCCGAGCCGGCTATGATATGCAGAAGCTTCGGATTGGCGTTGGCCTTGACGGCGTAATGCACGCGAAACGCGGCATGCCTGCCCGCTTCGCGGCGTATCACATCCAAGGTGCGGCGAAGCAGCGACGTATCGTACAAATAATA
>JAJPZE010000044.1 GCA_021204565.1 Prevotella sp.
TAGTTCTTGCACGCTCATTACTCGGGGTTTCATAGGGTCAAACCCCGTACTTTCATAGGGTCAAACCCCGTGTTCTTGTAAATCTGCAACTGTGCACCGATTATGTATAAACACATAACAACCTGGTTTTCAATACATTCCAAAAATCGCAAAAAAAGACGCAAAACGCCCCGCCGCCGGCAATACGCGAATCTCAAACGTTAAATTCCGGAGTGTGCAATCAAATTAACAGTGTATCATTTTCTTAATTTTATGCAAACCATAACTTATGCCCGGGTTATATATTATGTCCGAAAGCGCATGTCGTAGGTCTTTTGTCCCGGTCTTCAATTTCGCTCGCCGGTTGCCGTTTGTGCCTGCTAAAGCGCGGCATGTCATGCCCTTTATATTGCGCTAAATACAATAAATCGCCGTATTTGTACGTTTTTAATAGCGTATTAATACGAGAAACCTGTTATATGATTGATTACATCAGAGGGGAGCTGACGCTTCTTTCGCCGGCTGTGGCTGTTGTTGAGGCGTGCGGGGTAGGGTATGCTCTGCTGATTTCGTTGAACACGTTCACGGCTTTGCAAGGGCGCAAAGAGGCGCGTCTCTACGTACACGAACAGCTCGTTACGGGCGGTCGGGACGACGGTTTTACCCTTTTCGGTTTCCTCACGCGCCAAGAGCGCGAGCTATATCGTATGCTCTTAACCGTGAACGGCATAGGGGGAAACACTGCCCGGATGATGCTTTCCGCCCTTTCGCCCGCGGAGCTTTGCGACGCCATAACAAGCGGCGACGAGCGCATGTTACGGGGGATAAAGGGCATCGGACCGAAGGCGGCGCAGCGCATTATCCTCGAATTGAGGGATAAACTTATGCAGAGCGGCATCACCGCAGATTTGCGCACCGGCGGCGCAAGCGGCGAAGCGGCGGCGCCAATCGACCGCGAAGTGCGCGACGAAGCTGTGGGCGCGTTGACCATGCTCGGCTTTTCTCCGGCGCCGACGGCAAAGGTTGTCGGCGAGATAATGCGTGCCGAGCCGGCGTTGACAGTGGAGCAAGTGGTGAAGAAAGCATTGAAGATGATGTAACCAAACCGATACCGGCAGGCGGGAGAGATGAACAGACGCATATATATAATTATTGTAACGATGCTCGTATTGAGTATCGCGGCATATGCAATATCTCTCCCCCATACGGGCATTTTATGTCAAATGTCGTGCAAACAAGTGCAAACGAGCTCGCATATTTTGCCGAGTGCAGCCGACGTTCGACAAGGTCAACCGCCGCCAAACGCGGGCGGAGAGGGCGCTTCCGGGCAGGTTATGCCGCAGGACGACACGCGCCGGAATATATCCGCACAACCGGTTATCGGCGACGACGAGGTTATACCCGACTCTCTCCTCAACCCCCGCTGGCGCGTGCAACGCACTATGCCCGTTACCGAAGACGACCTCACCCGCAACGGAACCGACCTTGTCGCTCCCGAGAACATCGAGCCGACAGTAGACTACAACGACACTACGGGATACTACACGTTCGGCACGAAGATGGCGGGGACGTACGTACAGGCTCCTTTGGCGATGAATTACGAGGAGTATGCCCGCTGGAGCGAGCGCCAACTGCTCGACAGCCTGTTCCGCGAAAAGAACCGGGCTGTGTTCGAAGCGAACGGGAAAGAACCGTTCGACTTCTCCGACATGCACTTCGAGTTGGGTCCGGCAGAGAAGGTATTCGGACCGGGAGGCGTGCGGATAACCACGCAGGGAACGGCTGAATTGAAGTTGGGCGCAACGATGAAGAACGTGCAAAACCCCTCGTTGCCCATTAAGCGGCGCAAGACGACGTCAATCGACTTCGACGAAAAGATAAACTTCAATATGACCGGAAAGGTCGGCACAAAGGTGAATATGGGTCTGAACTACAACACCGACGCCACCTTCGACTACGACGCACAAAACCTCAAACTTAAATATGAGGGCGAGGAAGACGAGATAATCAAGCTCGTCGAGGGCGGAAATATCTCGTTCCCGTCCAACTCTTCGCTCGTTACGGGATCTTCGTCGCTGTTCGGCATACGCACCGATTTGCAGTTCGGCAAACTCAAGTTGCAAGCCGTCGTATCGCAAAAGAAGTCTTCGTCGACATCCGTCTCCTCTAAGGGCGGAACGCAACTCACGACTTTCGACATCGACGCGGCGGATTACGACGAGAACCGGCACTTCTTCCTCTCGCACTTCTTCCGCGAGCATTACGACTCATATATGAAGACGCTGCCCAACATCACCACCGGCATCACAATCAACCGCATAGAGATTTGGGTTACGAACACAAGCGGGACAACATCGGAAACACGCAACATCGTCGCCCTTACCGACCTTGGCGAGCCGTCAACCATATACAACTCCACCCTCTGGTACAGCAACGGAATGCTTGTCCCCGCGAACGCGGCAAACACGGAGTATGCCGCAATGAGCGGCACATTCTCCGCCGCACGCGACATCGACCAAACTTCATCGGTCTTAGACGCCATAAACGGCTTCGAGGGAGGGGTCGATTACGAAAAGCTCGAAAAAGCCCGCATGCTCTCTTCGAGCGAATACACGCTCAACACGTCTATGGGTTACGTCTCGCTGAACAGCGCTCTGAGAACCGACCAAGTGCTTGCCGTCGCTTATGAATACACCTACGGGGGAGTAACCTATCAGGTCGGCGAGTTTGCCAGCGACATCACCGACGTAACCCAGGCGCTCTTCGTCAAGGCATTGAGAAATACGGCAAGCACGCCGACGCAAGGCAACTGGAAACTGATGATGCGCAACGTGTACAACCTCGGCTCGACACTGCAAAAGGAGAAGTTCCGGCTCGACGTGAAGTATCAAAACGACACGACAGGCGTATACGTATCGTATATCCCCGAAACACAAGTGAAGAGCCAAATGATCATCAAGCTCCTCGGGGCGGACAGGTTGGATAACAACAACAAAGCGAACTCCAACGGGTATTTCGACTACGTAGACGGTTATACCGTTCGGGGCGATTATGTATATTTCCCTTGTGTGGAGCCGTTCGGGGAGTCGATGATTAACGCGTTGGTGAAGAACGGGGTAAGTCAAACGACGGCGGAGGACTACGCCTTTACGGAACTATACGAACAGACAAAGACATCCGCCAAACAGATTGCCGAAAAGGATAAATACCGGCTGACGGGGCAATTCAAAGGCAGCCGGGATAACGTCATATCCTTGGGCACGACAGGCGCAATACCGCAAGGCTCGGTTGTCGTTACGGCGGGCGGGGTAACCCTGACCGAGGGGACGGACTACACCGTAGATTATTATGCGGGGGAAATAACCATTATCAATCAGAGCATTAT
>JAJPZE010000087.1 GCA_021204565.1 Prevotella sp.
GTTCTTGGGCACGCTTGCGAGGATGGGTTCGGCGTGGTTGCGGAAGACGGCGAACTCGATATTGAGCGCGGAATTGAACATCACGTCCGCCCGTTCTTGATAGGGATTAATCCACTTCTCCTCCGCCCGGCAAACGTTTTTCCATTGCCGGATTGTCTCGCGGGCGGAGAACGCGCCTTTGTTGTAATCACGAATAATCCGGCGCAAGAGGCGGTTGTCGCGTGTCGGAATCCAGTTATGCGAGTCCAAGGACACGCTTGTCAGGGCGGAGACGAATATCTTAAACGTCTTTGCGGCGGGCAATTGGCGGGTCAAAACCGGATTTAATGCGTGTATGCCCTCTATGATGAGGATACGGTTGTCGTCGAGCCGTATCTTCTTTCCGTTGTATTCGCGCTTGCCGGTAGTGAAGTTATATTCGGGTATCTCCACCGTTTCGCCGGCGGACAGACGCGCTAAATGGTCGGAGAGAAGCGACGTATCGACCGCTTTGATGTTATCGAAATCGTATTGTCCGTCGGGGAGCTTGGGCGTGTCGACGCGGTTTACGAAATAATCGTCGGTAGAGAAAGAGACGGGACGAAGCCCGCAGGCGAGCAGCTGGACGGCAAGCCGCTTGCAGAATGTTGTCTTGCCCGAAGAGGACGGACCCGTAATCAACACCACGCGGCAGGGGCTCTTCGCGGAGCGGTAACGCCGGCTTATCTTCTCCGCTATACCGACAATCTTCTTCTCCTGCAATGCCTCGGAGACCTGTATGAGCTCCGAAGCGCGCCCGCGTTGTATGGCTTTATTCACGTCGCCGGCGTTGGATAGGCGCATTATAATGTTCCAGGACAGGTTCTCGGAGTATATGTCGAACGTATGCCGTTGCGGCTCCACGCGCGACAGTTTGGCGGGGTCGCCCTCGTCGGGAACGATGAGGAGCATCCCGTTAAAGTATTTTTCGAGCCCGAACAAGGTCAGGTAACGAGTCGACGGAACGAGACATCCGTAATAATAATCTATCGTGTCGCCGAGCACGTAATAATCGCTATATACCTGCCCGGAGGTCTCCAACAGCTTCACCTTATCTGCGAAGCCGCGTTCGCGGAAGACACGTACCGCGTCCTCCGTTGTCGCCTCGACGCGGCGGAAAGGCATGTCGGCGGCGACAATCTCCTGCATTCGCGCCAGTATTGCGCTAACGTCATCGGCTGTCGGAACGGTGCCGTCGGACTTGCGGAAGTTGCAATAATATCCGTGCGATATGGGGTGTTCGATGAATAATTTACTGTTTGGGAAAACGTCTTGCGTCGCCTTATAAAGGACAAAACATAGGGAGCGGACGTACACCCGCCTGCCCGACGGGTCGCTTATATCTACGTATTCAACATCTCTGTTCTGATATACGCGGAACTTCAAACCTTGCGATACGTTGTTCACTTTCGCCGACACGACGGGGTAAGGGAACGAGAGGTCGGGGAACTCTTTAAGGGCGTCAGCGAGCGACGTACCTTCGGCGACGCTCCGTGTCTGCATGTTGTTCTTGCAACGTAAACTAATCATCTTGTCCGAGTGTTTATTCGTTTTAGGCGGTTCGGGAAACCGGATGCAACATTACGAAATATTTTTGAACAAGCCGCCGCCGATGGGGATAAAGTTATGTTTATCCCCGTGCACGGGCGGTTGTTTGCCCGTATATTAGCGTTATATTTTATTAAAGTGAAGGAAATGATATGAAATAAGTCGGAAAGGCTCTATCTTTGCGCTGTTAAAAGGTTTTGATACGAGCGGACGGAGATGAAGAGCAAGGTTACGGACTGGCGGGCTGTGTCGTTATCGTTTTTCGACACGTTGTCGTATTGCGCTCTCTTCGTTGTTGTTTGGCTCGTCGCGTGCTTGCCTTTCCGTGCGCTTTACGTATTGTCCGACATCATCTACATCCCCTTTTATTACGTTGTGCGCTACCGCCGGAAGATTGTCCGGCGTAACTTAACCGGGTCGTTTCCGGATAAAAACGAAGCGGAGATTGTCGGGATAGAGAAGCGTTTTTATCGCTTTTTCGTTGATATGTCCTTAGAGAGTTGCAAGCTGATGACTATAAGCAAGGACGAGATGCGCGGGAGAATGAAGTTCACCGGCACGGATGTTGCCCGCAAGTTTATAGAAGAGGGGAAGAGCGTATCGGTTTACTTAGGGCATTACGGCAACTGGGAATGGGAGTCGTCAACCGGCTTATGGTTTCGCGAGGGGACGGTTATGGAGGTGTACCGCAAATTGCGTAATCGTGTGGTGAACCGTCTGATGAGCCGGCTTCGCCGCCGTATGGGGAACATCTACGTGAATATGCACGACACGGCGCGCTTTATGGCGTCGGCGGCGCGCGACGGCAGGTATTACGCTTGCGGTTTGCTTGCCGATCAGTCTCCAAAACGCAAGGACGCGAAAGTGTTCATACCCTTTCTAAACCGCTCCGTACCCGTCATAACCGGCACTGAGAGAGTAACGAAACGCTACGGGCACGCCGCGATGTTCATCCGCGTCAGGCGCGTTCGGCGCGGATATTATGAGGGGGACTTCATCCCCTTGCACGAGGATCCCGCCTCGCTGCCCGATTACGAACTGACGCGCCTTTATTTCCAACAGTTGGAGGCGGAGATACAACGCCAGCCCGAACTTTATCTATGGACGCACAGGCGGTTCAAATATGCCCGTCCCCTTTAATAACTGATTTTACGCCCGCGAAGAGATGGATATTGATTTTGTAGTTACGTGGGTCGACATGACCGACCCGGTGTGGAGCCGGGAGTTTGCCAAATACCGGAACGCGGGGCGGACAGAGAGAAACGGCGTCTCGCAAGCGCGGTTCCGCGACGCCGGTCTGCTGAAGTATTGGTTTCGGGGAGTGGATAAGTTCGCCCCGTGGGTAAGGAGAATCTACTTTGTAACTTGCGGACAAACGCCCGCGTGGCTCAATACGAAGAACCCCAAGCTCCGCTTGATAAATCATCGCGACATTATCCCCGAAGAATTCCTGCCTACGTTCAACTCGGTGGTGATTGAGAGATACATGCACCGCATACCGGGGCTTGCCGAACACTTCGTTTATTTCAACGACGATTTTTACATCATTAGCCGTGTCGGCACTGAGCGTTTTTTCCGGGACGGGCTGCCCTGCGACATAGCTGCATTCACGTATAACCCCTCATGGAGCCAATGGTATGCGACGCTCCGGAACAACGCCCGCCTCATAAACCGGCATTTCGACAAACGGGAAGTGATGAAGCGCGACCGCGACAAATGGTTCAATCGGAGCTACGGGCGGCGTGCCCTTTGGAATTATCTTCTCCGCCGTTACAATAAGTT
>JAJPZE010000199.1 GCA_021204565.1 Prevotella sp.
CAATAAATATATGAACCAACTGTTATTTCTCTCAAATTTGCGCGGCTCGGAGATAATTATTATCGCGCTTGTCATACTTCTTCTCTTCGGGGGGAAGAAGATTCCCGAGCTTATGAAGGGGCTCGGAAAAGGCGTAAAGAGTTTCAAGGACGGATTGAAAGATACAGAGAACGGCGAAGAGAAAGAGTCCGACGGCAAAGAAGAGAAAGGATGACGGCGGACGGGGGCGCACGTCGCGATAAAGAGAATATGTCGTTCTGGGCGCATCTTGATGTGCTCAGGCGTGCTTTGTTCCGCGTGTTGGCGGTCTATGCGGCGGTGTTCATCGTCTTTATTTGCATTATGCCGCATATCTTCACGGCGGTTATTCTCGGACCGGCATCCGGCGATTTCTTCGTTTATAAATGGCTTAATGCGTTGCCGGACGCAGTCTCCGGCTTCGCGCAAGGCTTTCACGTGCGGATTATAAACATAGATATTGCAGCGCAACTGATGACTCATCTCAACACGTCGATGACGCTCGCGGCGATTGTCTGTTGTCCTTATATGTCGTTCTGGGCGCATCTTGATGTGCTCAGGCGTGCTTTGTTCCGCGTGTTGGCGGTCTATGCGGCGGTGTTCATCGTCTTTATTTGCATTATGCCGCATATCTTCACGGCGGTTATTCTCGGACCGGCATCCGGCGATTTCTTCGTTTATAAATGGCTTAATGCGTTGCCGGACGCAGTCTCCGGCTTCGCGCAAGGCTTTCACGTGCGGATTATAAACATAGATATTGCAGCGCAACTGATGACTCATCTCAACACGTCGATGACGCTCGCGGCGATTGTCTGTTGTCCTTATATCATCTACGAGCTGTGGCGGTACATCCGCCCGGCGTTGTATTCGAACGAGTTGCGGCGGGTAAAGACGGCGTTCGCGCTCGGCACGGTGATGTTCTTCGCCGGCTGTTTGGTCGGGTATGTAATCGTGTTCCCGTTCACTTTCCGCGCTCTCGCGGAATATCAAATCAGCGAAATGATTACCAATCAAATCAGCCTCAGCTCGTATATAAACTACTTTACGGCAATCATCCTTATAATGGGGCTGGTGTTTGAGATGCCGCTCGTGGTTTGGCTCTTGGGTTGTTTAGGATTAATCGACCGCCCGTTTCTCCGCCGTTACCGCCGCCACGCGGTTGTCGTCTTGCTTGTTCTTGCCGCGCTTATCACTCCCTCGGGCGACCCGTTCTCGTTGCTCATCGTCTTTCTCCCCTTGTATCTTCTCTACGAACTCTCTATATTCATGGTTTGCAAGAGCAAGGAGCCGGTCTGACAATACGCACATCAATCAGTATACATATTTTAGATTAGTTGATGTCAGGAAAAAGGGGAAAACAGACACGAGGCGTATGAGTATGAATATGACAAGAAATGTTTGATTATTGTTATAAATTCGTATCTAAACGGCGAAATAAGTGCGGATTTATTGGCGGCGCGGGGGATATTATGTACTTTTGTAGCGTAATCATTTGGGGTTGTGAGGTTATGAGGTTTCATTAAACCGGCAACGGAAGAGATAGAGAGCGGAAGAATTATGAAGAATAAGTTAAGGAGTTCGGTATGTACATCGGGTCGTCGTATGTCGGGGGCGCGTGCGTTGTGGATAGCGGCCGGTATGCGACCCGAACAGTTCGGGCGACCGATAATAGCCGTCGTCAATTCGTTTACGGAATTCGTGCCCGGTCATACACACTTGCATGAGGCGGGTCGGATAGTGAAGCGTGTAATTGAATCGCTGGGTTGTTACGCGGCGGAGATGAACACGATAGCGATTGACGATGGTATTGCGATGGGGCACGACGGGATGTTATACAGCCTGCCCTCGCGGGACATCATTGCCGACAGTGTGGAGTATATGGTGAACGCTCATAAGGCTGACGCGATGATTTGTATCTCCAACTGCGACAAGATCACTCCGGGGATGCTTATGGCGGCGATGCGGCTGAATATTCCGGCGGTGTTCGTTTCGGGCGGTCCGATGGAAGCAGGGGCGTATAAGGGGGAGAATTTGGATTTGATTACGGCGATGGTGAAAGGCGCGGATCCGACAGTGAGCGACGCGGAGCTTGCCGAAGTGGAGAGTCGGGCGTGTCCCGGCTGCGGCTGTTGCTCGGGTATGTTCACGGCTAACTCTATGAATTGCCTTACGGAGGCGATAGGTTTGTCGTTGCCGGGCAACGGCACCATATTAGCCACACACGTCAACCGCGTGCGGCTGATGGAGGATGCGGCGCGGCAAATAGTTAAGAACGCGCTGGCGTATTATGAGGACGGGGACGAAAGCGTATTGCCCCGAAGCATAGCTTCACGTAACGCTTTCCTCAACGCGATGACGGCGGACATTGCGATGGGCGCATCGACAAACACCGTGCTTCACCTTCTGGCTGTGGCTCACGAGGCTGAGGTTGACTTCACATTAAACGATATTGACCGGCTGAGCCGCCGGACTCCTTTCCTTTGCAAGCTTGCTCCGAACAGTCAGAAATACTCCGTGCAGGAGTGCGGCAGGGCGGGCGGTATGCTCGGTTTGCTTGGCGAGCTTGCCGCAGGAGGGTTGCTTGATACGACGGTAAAGCGCGTGGGCGGGCACACGTTGGGCGAGGACATAGACACTTATTCAATAATGAAAGGGGACATTTCCGCTGAGGCGAAGCGTATCTATTCGAGTGCTCCGGCAGGCGTGTTCTGTAATAAATTAGGTGCTCAGAGCACTTGTTACCCTACGCTTGACACCGACCGCGCGTCGGGTTGCATACGCGATATTGAGCACGCCTACACTCGCGACGGCGGTATGGCGGTATTATTCGGGAACATTGCGGCGGCCGGTTGCGTAGTGAAGACGGCGGGCGTAGACGAGAGTATATGGCGGTTTACGGGTCCGGCGGTAGTGTTCGACTCGCAAGAAGAAGCATGCGAAGGCATCCTCGGCGGGCGCGTGAAAGCGGGCGATGTGGTGGTTATCACGCACGAGGGACCTAAGGGAGGACCGGGAATGCAAGAGATGCTCTACCCCACGTCGTATATAAAGAGCATGCACTTAGGCAAGGCGTGTGCGTTGATAACCGACGGTCGGTTCTCCGGGGGCACGTCGGGTTTGTCAATCGGTCATATTTCTCCCGAGGCGGCGGCGGGCGGCGCAATAGGCAAGATAGTTGACGGGGATATGATAGAGATTAACATACCTGAGCGAAAAATCAATGTCCTGCTCTCCGATGCTGAGCTTGCCGCGCGTCCGATGCGCCCGTTGAAGAGAAACAGAACCGTACCGAAGTCCCTTAAAGCATACGCAAGCATGGTGT
>JAJPZE010000187.1 GCA_021204565.1 Prevotella sp.
TTTATTTGTTCAAATGGGGTTTCTTTTTACACGTCGTGGAAGGAAATTACGTGGGGGCGTCGGGGCTTTCCCAGTAACCGTCATCAAGTGTAAAGACGGACGACGCGCGCATATTCAGCGTTGACGGGCGATGTCTCGGAACGGATATGAATGCCCTTAACGGACGCAAGGGCGTGTATGTGCGCGGGGGAAAGAAATTTATTAAGTAGGGAAAAATATAGGTTTTTGTTTGCTTGTTTAGGGGAAAACGTTATCTTTGCACTCGTATTTGAAAGGATAAAGACGTGATGAATTGTTTTAGCGCATATTACTTCGGCTTTTACTATTACTTTGCCCGGAAAGGGTGAAGCGGGAAGCCGACGCAATAACCATACGGCGAACAACAACGATAAAGAAAAGATACGATTAAAGATAAAGTCCCGCTTCCCGACATAAAGGATGCGGGGCTTTTATTAAGTGTAACAACGGACGAGATGAAGAGAATAGCTATACAGGGGCAAGCGGGTTCGTTTCATGCGATGGCATCGGAGGAGTACTTCGGCGGCGAGCAGATACAGCTCGTGTGTTGCGCGACGTTCGAGGAAGTGTTTGCCAAGTTGGCTTCCGACCCGACGTTGATTGCGTTCGTGGCGATAGAGAACACCATTGCGGGCTCGTTGCTCCATAATTACGAGCTTCTTCGCGACTCGGGCGCGGCGGTTGTGGGCGAACATAAGATACATATCCGGCACGCAATATGTTGCCTTGAAGAGGACGATTGGGCGAGCATCACGTCGGTTATGAGCCACCCTGTCGCATTGATGCAGTGCCGTGGTTTTCTTTCCCGGCATCCCGAGTTGATGGTTGTGGAATGCGAGGATACGGCGGGTGCGGCGGAGGATATTCACGACAAGGGTCTTGCCGGACGTGCGGCGATATGCCATTACAGCGCGGCGGCGATGTACGGAATGAAGGTATTGGAGGATCATATAGAGGACAACAAGCACAATTACACGCGTTTTCTCGTTCTCACAAACCCGAAGAAGGCGGATTTTTTAAGGTCGATAGAGAAAGCGAACAAGTCGAGCATTGTATTCTCTTTACCTCATTCGGAGGGGTCGCTTTCAAAGGTTCTGACTATATTATCGTTTTATGACATCAACCTGACGAAGATACAGTCGTTGCCTGTGATAGGGCACGAATGGGAATACTTGTTTTATGTCGATCTGACATTCGACAGTCTGACACGCTACCGCCAGAGTATAGATGCAATCACGCCGTTAACTAAGGAACTTAAAATATTAGGAGAGTACGAAGCATGCCGGTAAAACCAGCCGAGAGACTGTCGTTAGTAACGGAATATTACTTCAGTCGCAAGTTAAAAGAAGTAGCCGAGATGAATGCCGCGGGGCGGGACATCATCTCTTTAGCGATAGGTTCGCCCGATATGCCCCCGTCGGAACAAACGATAGAGAAGCTCTGCGAGACGGCTCACGACCCCGCCGCACACGGGTATCAACCCACTGCGGGCACGCCGGAGTTGCGGCGTGCGATGGCGTTTTTTTATAAGAAGACGTATGATGTGGACCTGGATCCGGATACGGAGATATTGCCCTTAATCGGGTCTAAGGAGGGCATATTGCACACGACGCTGGCGTTTGTGAACCCGGGCGAGGGGGTGCTTGTGCCAAATCCCGGCTACCCGACGTACACGTCTTTGAGCAAGTTGCTCGGGGCAAAAGTCATCAGTTACGACCTTAAAGAAGAGAACGGCCGGCAGCCGGACTTCTTCGCTCTTGAGGGGATGAACCTTGCCGGGGCGCGCCTTATGTGGACAAATTATCCTCATATGCCGACCGGCGGGAACGCGCGCCGGGAGACATACGAACGTCTTGTCGACTTTGCCCGGCGTCGTGAGCTTATCGTTGTGAATGATAACCCTTATTCGCTCATTCTCAACCGCAAGCCTCTGTCGATACTTCAAATACCGTCGGCGAAGAACTATTGTCTTGAGTTCAATTCTATGTCGAAGAGTTTCAATATGCCGGGTTGGCGTGTGGGCATGGTCGCAGGCAAGGCGGAGTATATTTCGTGGATATTAAAGGTTAAGTCGAATATCGACTCGGGAACGTTTCGGGGGATACAGTTAGCCGCCGCCGCGGCATTGACCGGGAATACGAAGGAGTGGCATGAGGAGTATAATATCAACGTATACCGCCGTCGGAGAGTGCTTGCGGAGCGGATAATGACCGTATTGGGTTGCACGTATGACGCGAGTCAGACGGGAATGTTCCTTTGGGGACGGATACCGGAGGAATACCGTTCGTGCGAGGAATTGACGGAGCGTGTGTTGGATGAGGCGCGGGTATTCATCACTCCGGGCTTCATTTTCGGGTCGAACGGCGACCGTTATATACGGATTTCGCTATGCGCCAAGGATGATAAAATGGCGGAAGCGTTGGGGCGCATTGAAGCGATTATAAACAAATAAAGATATAAGGAGAAACGCTATGGAGTTGGTATTAAGCCCGTTGGGACTGCCGGGCGACGATGTTCGTCCGACAGTGTTGGCGGGTCCGTGCAGTGCGGAGACGGAGGAGCAGGTAATGAACACGGCGCGCAGTTTGGCGAAGAAAGGGATTAAGATGTTCCGTGCGGGGGTATGGAAACCGCGCACGAAGCCGGGGGGCTTTGAGGGTAACGGCGAGGCGGCGTTGCCCTGGTTGGAGGAAGTGAAGCGTGAGACGGGGATGAAAGTTGCGATAGAGGCGGCGACGCCGGAGCACGTCGAGTTGGCATTGAAGCACGGTATCGACATTCTTTGGATTGGGGCGCGGACGTCGGCAAACCCGTTTGCGGTGCAGGCGTTGGCAGATGCATTGAAGGGGGTGGATATTCCGTTGCTGGTTAAAAATCCGGTGAACCCCGATATAGAGTTATGGATTGGGGCGTTGGAGCGTTTCAATAACGCGGGCGTAACGCGGTTGGGGGCCATTCACCGGGGCTTTTCGTCTTACGACAAGAAGATATACCGGAATTTGCCGATGTGGCACATACCGATTGAGTTGCACCGCCGTTATCCGTCGTTGCCTATAATCTGCGACCCGAGTCATATCGGGGGGAAGCGGGATTTGATAGCTCCCTTGTGCCAGCAGGCGATGGACATGGGGTTCAGGGGGTTGATAATAGAGTCGCATTGTTGTCCCGACGCGGCGTGGAGCGACGCCTCCCAGCAGATCACTCCCGAGGTGTTGGCATATATATTGCAGCTTCTTGTCGTTCGTTCGGAGACGGTTACGACGGAGAGTATCAATCTCTTGCGATCTCAAAT
>JAJPZE010000161.1 GCA_021204565.1 Prevotella sp.
ACGCACAACCTTATGCTCGACATATTGCGGGGCGAGGGGATAACGTTCGACGCGATACACATCGACCGCAGTATGCCCGCCGATAACCTCCCGACGCGCAAACCGGGACTCGGCATGCTCGGCGAATATCTCGACGGGGACGTGTACGACCTGAAGGGGAGTTACGTCATCGGCGACCGCGACAGCGACCGTCTGCTCGCGCATAACTTGGGGTGCCGTTTCCTGCTCCCCGACTGGGAACACGTCGCCGAGACGGTATGCACGACGGGGATGCGCCTCGCGCGCATACATCGGACAACGGGCGAGACCGACATCGACCTCGTAATAAACCTCGACGGGCAGGGAAAGGCGGAGATATCCACCGGTTTGGGCTTTTTCGACCATATGCTCAGCCAGATAGCGCACCACGGGAACATCGACCTTACCCTCCGTTGCAAGGGCGACCTCGACGTAGACGAACACCACACGATAGAGGATACGGCAATCTGTCTCGGGCTTGCGTTACGCAAGGCGTTGGGCGACAAACGGGGCATAGAGCGCTACGGGTTCTGCCTGCCGATGGATGACTGTCTGTGCTCGGTTGCGCTCGACTTCGGCGGCCGCCCGTGGCTGGTGTGGAGCGTGGCGTTCACGCGCGAAAGGGTAGGGGACGTGCCGACGGAGATGTTTCTCCACTTCTTCAAATCGCTTGCCGACAACGCGGGGATGAACATCAACATTTCGGCACAAGGCGACAACAACCACCACAAGATAGAGGGCATCTTCAAAGCGTTCGCACGCGCCCTGAAAGCGGCCGTGCGGCGCGACGCGCAACACTTCACGCTCCCCACAAGCAAGGGCGTGCTCTGACCCCGGGGCAATAAACGGCGCCGGGAAACGTTTTTCTCCGGCGGCGCGTAACCCTGACAGGAGGATATGGTTGCGCCGCGAAAAACAAACTCACAAGACATATGAAGATTACAGTTGATTTCGATAAATACCCCGAGGGTTTGTCCCGCACGTTGGGCATCACATATCACTCCACCGACGACCCGGCAACCGTCGAGGCGCGGCTTGAATGCACGCCGGCGGTGGCGCAACCTTGGGGCGTGATGGCGGGCGGAGCGACCTTGGGGCTGGCTGAAAATGCGGCGGGTATAGGGGCGATGGGCGTCAGCCCGGGATATGTCGAGCTCGGCATACAAGCCGCCGCCACACATATGAGCCCGGTCAAGTTGGGGGAAACGGCGATCGCAACGGCGCGCCTGCTCCGCAAGGGGGGCACTCTGCACAACTGGCGGGTGGAGATACACAACGGCGGGGGCAAACTTATATCGGAGGTGGAGATAACCAACTACACCATTAAAGAGCAACCGTAAAGCATTATTGACAAGGATATGATAAAGACTCTTCAGGGCATTGAGCCGCAGATAGGGCGGGGGACATTCGTCGCCCCGACGGCGGCTGTCGTCGGCGACGTGGTTATCGGCGAGGGCAGCTCCGTCTGGTATAGTGCGGTCATACGCGGCGACGTGAATAAAATCCGCATCGGAAGCCGCGTGTCGGTTCAGGACGGGTGTTGTCTGCATACATCCGGCGGCGAGGCGTACATCGAGATAGGGGACAACGTTACGATAGGGCACAACGCGACGCTCCACGGCTGCAAAATCGGGAGCGGCGTACTCATCGGAATGGGGGCGACAGTGCTCGACAACGCCGTCGTCGGCAGCGGCAGCGTGGTGGCTGCGGGGGCGTTAGTGCTCTCGCGGACGCATATCCCCCCGGGCGAATTATGGGGCGGCGTGCCCGCAAAGTTTATCAAAAAACTGACCGAAGAGGCGGCGGAGCGCATCGTCGGCGAGGGTCAGAAGAGTTATGATTATTGGACAAAGGCGTACTTATCCGAACCGTAAATGAAGCGGGAACAAATCTTTCGCGCCGCGCTCTTCGACCTTGACGGCACGCTGATCGACACCGAAGGGCAATACACAACCTTCTGGGGACGCGAGGGCAGGGCATACGTCCCGGACATCCCCGACTTCGCTCAGAGGATAAAGGGGACGACGCTGGCGAATATCCTCAGTACGTATTTCCCCGGCGAAGAACGCCGGGCGGAGATAAAGCGGCGCTTGGACCGTTTCGAACGCGGGATGAGTTTCCCGACAATTGCGGGGGCGGAGAGGTTCGTCGCGGACATAAAGGCGCGGGGCGTGCGTTGCGCGATTGTAACGAGCTCGAACAGGGATAAACTCGCTTGCGTGCGGCGCGCACAGCCGGCGTTCCTGACCCTCTTCGACGCCATCCTCACCGCCGAAGACTTTCGCCGGTCGAAACCCGACCCCGATTGTTATCTGCGCGCGGCGGACAGGCTCGGAGCCGACGCCCGGCATTGCGTCGTCTTCGAAGACGCGCCGAACGGACTCGTGGCGGGGACAAACGCCGGTATGTTCGTCGTCGGACTCGCCACCGGCAACCCCGAAGAGGACGTTGCGCCCCTGTGCAACTACGTCGTCCCCGACTTCACCGGCATTACTTACGACGACATCAACCGCCGCATGGACGGGAAAAACAACCGCCACGCCGCCGATTGATAAATAAATTCTTTACTTTTGCAAACACGGATCATTCAAACGGACAACAGACACATGGATAAAGTGGTTAGCGGCATCCGCCCGACGGGCAACCTCCATCTGGGCAATTATTTCGGAGCGGTCAAGAGCTTCGTCAAGATGCAGGACGAATATGATTGTATGTTCTTTATCGCCGACTGGCATTCGCTCACAACGCACCCCAAACCCGACGACATACGCCAATCGGCACGCACTATACTCGCCGAATACCTCGCCTGCGGCATCGACCCCGCCAAGGCGACGATATACATCCAGAGCGACGTCAGAGAGACGCTCGAACTATATCTGTATCTGAACATGAATACTTACTTGGGCGAGTTGGAGCGGATTACAACCTTCAAGGAGAAAGCGCGCAAGCAGCCGGACAACATCAATGCCGGACTGTTGACTTACCCCACGCTCATGGCGGCGGATATTCTTCAACACCGCGCGCATAAGGTGCCGACCGGAAAAGACCAGGAACAGAATATGGAGATGGCGCGCCACTGCGCCCGCCGCTTCAACTTTATGTACGGCACGGATTATTTCCCCGAGCCCGCCAGCTTTTATCCGAGCGGCGAAGCGCTGAGAATTCCCGGCCTCGACGGCTCGGGCAAGATGGGGAAAAGCGAGGGTAACTGCATCTATCTGCGCGACGACGACAAAACCATAACCCGCCAGATAATGCGCGCCGTACCCGATAACGGACCCCA
>JAJPZE010000249.1 GCA_021204565.1 Prevotella sp.
TCGTCTTTTTGTATATGTGTATTGCCCGAGACGAGCATGCCGACCCCGTTGCGAACGATGCCGCCAATCGTTATTCCTTTCGGCAGGTTAAGGTCTTTGACGGCTTTTTTCGTAACCACAGCGCCGTCTTTAGCTGTCAACTCGGCAACGTCGGCATTAATTGTCGTAAGGAATTTTACGTTCTTTACGTTTGTGTCAAGCATCATCTGATAGATATTGCTCGCCGCAATGCTCTTCTTGTTTATTATTGTACCGATGTCAAGACTCTCGGCCATGTCGACGTAATCGAGGTCTTCAACCACAGCCACAGTCTTCCTTACGCCCATCCGTTTCGCCGCTAAACAGGTCAGTATATTCGACTCCGAATTGTCCGTAAGGGCAACAAACGCCTGCGTATTGCTTATCCCCTCCTCTTCCAAGAGAGACATATCGCGCCCGTCGCCGTTGATAACAAGACAGCGGTCGCCTAACTTGTCGTTGAGCGCTTCGCAACGACGCTCGTCGATTTCGATTACCTTCGGCTTCATATATTCCGCCATCTCCGTTACCGTGCGTATGGTCAGCTTGCCCCCGCCCATTATCATCACGTTCTTCACGTCCGCATAATTCTCTTTGCCTACAATCTGCCTTATATAGGCTATGTACGGCTTTGTCGTCATAAAGTATGCCGTGTCGCGGAGCTGAAGAACATCGTTACCGCCGGGGATGATTGTCTCGTCCATCCGTTTGATAGCTACGATATGATACGGGTCGTCCGGACCGCACAGCTCGCGTAAGGGGCGGTCGAGGATGGTGCATTCTTTGTGGAGCTTTATTCCGAGCATAACGAGCGCGCCTCCGTGAACATCCCAACGCTGGCGAACCCAAGACATCTTCAGCCCGTTCGCAATGTCTCTCCCGGCAAGCAACTCCGGATAAATAATCTTGTCTATGCCCAACTTTTCGTAAAAGCCGGCAAAGCGCTCTTCGGTGTATTCCTTAGTATCCACCTTCGCTACGGTACGTTTCGCGCCAAGCGCTTTCGCCATAATGCACGCCTGCACGTTTTGGTTCTCGTCCGGAGTAACCGCAATAAACAAGTCCGAGCGATGTACGCCCGTATCCTTCATCGTAGCGAGACTGCACACCTGTGATTGTACGGTAAGGATGTCGTAGTTCGCGGCTAATTGTGCCAGACGGTCGCCGTCCTCGTCAATCACCGTTACATCTTCATTATTGCGCGAGAGGAGCTTCGCCAAGTGCGAACCGATTGCTTTTGCCCCTGCAATTATAATCTTCATATGTTATATATAGTGTATTATTCGCCCGTGATTGCTCTGCGCAATGATTCTTTATCCAGCCCGGTCAAGGAGCGCAACTCCTCTATTGTCCCGTGGGGGACAAAGCCGTCAGGCAACCCGATACGTATTATATCCGGCTTCTGCTTCAAAGCCGGTGCATTGTCCGCGAACCATTCCTCCACCGCCGAACCGAAGCCGCCGCTCCGCACGCCGTCCTCTATAGTTACAATCCGGGTATACTTCGCCGCAATCTCCGCTAATGTCTTGCAGTCCAACGGCTTAACGAAGCGCATGTCGTAATGTGCGGCATCAATGTTGTATTCGCCGAGTATATCCTCTACGTCCGTCCCTACCGGACCGATCGTAAGCACTGCCGTGCCGTGCCCCGAGCGTAACTTACGCGCCGTGCCGACCTCTATCTCCTCCAACGGACAATGCCAATCGGCTATCCGTCCGCGCCCGCGGGGATAACGGATAACTACCGTCCCCTTGCCCGGCAACTGAGCTGTGAACATCATCCGGCGCAACTCGTGCTCATCCATTGGCGAACATATGGTCAGGTTCGGCACGGGGCGTAGTGCCGCTATATCGAACATCCCGTGGTGCGTCGCCCCGTCTTCGCCGACCAACCCGGCGCGGTCAAGGCACATCACAACCGGCAAACGGAGCAGTGCCGCGTCGTGTATGATATTGTCATACGCCCGCTGCGCGAACGTGCTGTATATGTTGCAAAACGGTTGGAGCCCGTCTTTCGCCATCCCCGAGGCGAATGTAACCGCGTGCCCCTCGGCTATCCCGACATCGAAACAACGGCTTGGAAACTCGCGCATCATTATGTTCATCCCGCAACCGGTTGGCATCGCGGGCGTTACGCCGACAATGCGCGCATTTTGCCGGGCAAGCTCCAACAAAGTCTCCCCGAACACCTCGCTATACGATTTCGTCTCTCCGCCGTCCGCCGGCGTTATACGCTCTCCCGTCTCAATATCGAATTTGCCGGGCGCGTGCCAAACGGTTGCCGCCTCTTCCGCCGGCTTGTATCCTTTCCCTTTTATCGTCCTGATATGCAGGAGCTTCGGTCCGGTCATGTTCTTTATCCGGTTCAACACGCGGACAAGCTCTTTCACGTCGTGCCCGTCAACAGGTCCGAAGTAACGAATATTCATCCCCTCGAAGATATTTTGCCGGCTCGTGAGCATCGCTTTCATAGCATTATTAAAACGGAGAATGCGGTTCTTGCGTTGCTCGTCAAGCATCCCGCGCCCCGCCAACCACTGCGAAAGACGGTAGCGGACGCGGTTATATGCCCGGCTCGTGCTTAGCTGAAGCAGGTATTTCTCCATCCCCCCGACCGCCTTGTCGATACTCATATCGTTGTCGTTGAGTACGATAAGGAGATTGTTCGGCGTGGAGGAGACGTTGTTCAACCCCTCAAATGCCAAGCCCCCGCTCATCGCCCCGTCGCCTATAAACGCCGCTATACGCCGGCGGCTCCCCGTCAGCGACGCGGCAACAGCCATGCCCAACGCCGCCGAGATGCTGTTCGATGCGTGCCCGCAAGCAAACGTATCGTACTCGCTTTCTAACGGCGAGGGGAACGGGCGGATACCTCCCAAGCGGCGGTTGGTATCAAATACATCCCTGCGACCCGTGATTATCTTGTGGCTGTATGCCTGATGACCGACGTCCCAGACTATCCGGTCGTCGGGAGTATCTAATGTATAATGAAGTGCGACAGTGGCTTCAACAGCCCCTAACGACGATGCAAGGTGCCCCGGATTGGTCGACAACGAGCGCACGATAAACGCCCGTAACTCGGCACACACCGTCTCCAACTGCCCTATATCCAAGCCCCGCAAATCCGCAGGACTGTCAATACGGCTCAATAGAGGAAACTTCAAAGCGTCTGTAACCATCGTCGGAATAACAACTAATGGCGGCATAAAGCACCGCCGGCAACGTGCAAAGGTAACCCCATTTCATATAAACCGCAAACAAAAATCTCCATTAATTCACCTCCCCCGCCCTACGACATCGGCAGGGTTCCGCGCCTCGAAAAGCGTGCTTTAACTTTAGTGCGCCCAAGTGCGCCGATAGTTATCGAAAACATAAAGTTAATTATATTGCACACTGCGTCAATTATATTGCACATTGACGAAAATTAGCGTTTGATATTCGCATATGCCGATGGCGGGCGGTTTTGCGTCATTTCTCGCGATTTTTGGAATGTACTGATAATAAGTCCTCCATTAGTTTTTATATGATTTGTATATAGCCTTAGGATATGCAAGAACACGGGGTTTTGCACTGTCTGAACACGGGGTTTTGACCGTCGAAACCCCGTGTAATGAGCGTGCAAGAACTAAGTAATGAGAGGGTCATTTATGGGGGTTTTGCTCCATGCGCCCTAAACTTATACCTGTTTTGATATGCGGAGATGCCAAACGAGAGATAAATCTTTGCGCTTTTTCGACGGAAAAATCATTGCACACTACCCCCTCCCCCCTCGTCTCAACATAATTAAAGTCCGTTTGCTTATCTAACGGTCGAAGGAGCGGTTAACTAACCTCTGATGAAAGTCGTTCGGATATCGTTCGAAGTCGAATTGCACTTCGAGAAACGTAGTTTCGTTGAAATTATAACGAAGCCCGAGCCCTAAACGGTCGGCAAAGTTGCCGTAATAATCGTATGCATCTATGCCGCTCCACAGTCCGAACCGGTTTCCCGTGTTGTTGTACATAAGGTTCTTTTGCCCGTAAACATACGCTTCCCAATGCTCGTTGAAGCGATAATTAAGCATTGCATATATTCCCGCGGTACGGAAAGAGCCGGCAGAGGAGTTGAGGTTGGACAGGTATCCTCCGACGGCGACAGATAAATTATCGTTCAATTGTGCGGCGTACATAAGGCTTATTCTCTCCGCCGTGCCGCTAAGATGATGTTTCCCGAACGATGTGAACGCAGATAAATCAAGACTTGCATTCAGTCCGTCGTGCAAACCATATGTTGTTCCGCCGCCGACCGGCAGACCCGGTCGACGGTAACGGGGCACGCCGTATCCGTCGCAATCAGGCATCGGGACAGACAGGGAGTCGGGCAATGAGTTATCGTCGGGCGTATAGACAGCGACAGGCACCATACCGTTAAGGTACTCTCCCCCGTCTTCATTATCTGCGGAAACAGACATTACCTCCTCATTCGTCTCCTGCGCACGGACAGAGAAGACACAGAGCATAAGGAACATTATCGCGTAAACAGCCTTCATGCCTCGCAAAATTAGACCTATAATAGCTAACAGCCAAAGAAATTAAAGTTATTTTCAGTTCGTATTAGAAAATTAGTCGCTACCTTTGCGTACACAATAATTATATTTATGAACAGAGCCGTTACAATACTTGTATTTATAGGTTTCTTTATCGCCCTGCCGGCTTCGGCGCAGAACGACAACCCCGCATATCGGCGCGGATACGACAGCGACCGGAACGCTGTAGTGGAGAGCACGAGAGACTTTCTCGGCTCCACTGCGGATCGTTTGCAGACATCGGGCAAAGCCGAAGGCGAGGACGTCGTGAAAGTAACGGGGAAATATTATATGCCCTTGTATAGCGTCAACCTCTATAAGGGCGACGACGGCGCGGAATTTCGAACGGATTGTAAACGTTTGTTCGCGGCGAAATACCCCAATGCAAAGATAAAGAGCACGGCCGTACCGCAGACTGCTTGGATAACCGAAGAGGTCAGTAAAGACAACAAAACAGTGGGTTACACGCAGACATTATATTGTTATATAATCGCTGAAGACGGCTTCGGCGGGTATATTAACGCTCGGTTCGCCTTCAAGAGATATAAGGACGAGGGCGGCAAATATACCCCTCTGTCGGAATATTCGCCCAAATGGGAACGCGCTGACTTGTTGTCTTCGGCGATATATAAGAAGCTCTTAAAAAGATAACGCGAGCACGCACACGTGCTGATTATCCCATAGCTGCCGTCGCTCTCCGCGCTCAAGGTTAATATCGTTAAAAGGCCGACGAGCTTGCCGTTATGCGCTGTAATGTTGTTACATTTGCGGCAAACAAAGGGTGCGGATGTTCTGTTTTATATCCTTCGGTAGCGGAAGCAGCGGCAATTGTTATTATGTGGCGTCGGATGATGGTGCGCTCTTGATTGATGCGGGCGTCGGCATACGTATGCTCAAAAAGCATTGCAAGGACGTAAATATCGACTTGGAGACGCTTCGCGCCATAATGATTACCCACGACCATGCCGACCATGTCAAGTCGGTAGGGTCGCTGAGTTGCGAGTATAACCTGCCCGTTTACGCCACTCGTAAAGTACACGAACGAATAGACGGGAATTATCTTGTACGCCGTAAGGTTGAGCATTGTTTGAGGCGCAACATCGTCGTCGGGGAGCCGATAGAGCTTCTCGGTATGCATATATTAACCATCCCCGTGCCTCACGACAGTGTCGAGAACGTAGGTTATAAGATTGAGTATGGCGGAGTTACATTTGTTCTCTTGACCGACATCGGACACGTTACCCCTGAGATAGAGGCGTTTGTCAGAGAGGCGAATTATCTTGTCGTAGAGGCTAATCACGAACGCGAGATGCTCCTTAACGGCGCGTATCCGGAGCTTTTAAAGGCTCGTATACTCTCGAGCGTGGGGCATCTGAGCAACGACGAATGCGGCAAATTGTTAGCTTTGAATGCTTCGCCCGGCTTGCGGCATGTGTGGCTGTGTCATCTGAGCAACGACAATAACGACCCCGAATTGGCGCGTTATACCGTTGCCGACATTCTCCGCTCACACGGCATTATTGCGGGCAGGGACTTCAAACTCGACGTTCTCAAACGCCATACGCCGAGCTCTTTGGCTCTGATGGAGTAATTATAACGATGCAAGAAATAATCACTGCGTGCGCTAAGATAAATCTCGGGTTGAATGTTGTCAGCCGCCGTTCTGACGGGTATCATAACATCGAAACAGTCTTCTTCCCCATCCCCCTCTATGACCGGATAGAGATAAATGAGCCGACCAAGACGCAAACGGACGCATGTGAGCTTACGGTTACGGGCAATATAATCGATTGCGACCCGAAAACTAATCTCGTTGTCAAGGCTTATAACCTCTTGTCGGAAATGTTTCCTCTGCCCCGCGTGAGCATACATTTAGACAAGCATATTCCTTCGCAGGCGGGTCTCGGAGGAGGCTCAAGCGATGCCGCATACACCATCCGTGCCCTCGCCGAGCGCTTTGATTTGCGCTTGGACTCGACGCAAATGGAGCGCTATGCCGCCCGCTTAGGAGCCGATTGCGCATTTTTCATACGCTCCGTTACTGCGTACGCCGAGGGGATTGGCGACAAACTATATCACATTCCGGGCTTGAGACGCCAACTCGTCGGTCTGCGCCTCGCAATCGTAAAGCCGGCAATAAACGTCTCCACGCACGAGGCGTACGCAACATTGCATCCGCATTATCCCGCATACAACTGCCTTGAAACAGTGATGCAACCCATTACGACATGGAGAACAAGACTTGTGAACGACTTTGAAGAAAGCGTCTTCGCCCGTTATCCGGAGCTCCTTGAAATAAAGCGGGCGCTCTACCGACTCGGCGCGCATTACGTCTCAATGTCCGGTTCGGGCAGCGCAATGTACGCATTTTTGCCCCTCGACACATCATTGGGCAAGTTGCAATTGCGCCGTTTGTTTCCTGAATGTTATACCAACGCCTTGAGCATAAAGCCGGAGTCGTAAGCGATTATTTCTTTTCTGCTGCCTCGCGCCGGGGCTTCTTATATGCTTTGTTAAGTCCGGCAATCACTTCTTTTGTGATGTCGAGTTTTTTGTCTGCGAACAGGATGTTGTCTCCGACTTTCGTTAGGATGAGCGCGTAGTGCTTGTCTTTATTATATGCGGCAAGATAATGTTGTACGGAGTCGCTCAGCGCGTCGTTGAATTTATCCGTTTCGGCTTGGAATTCATTTGTCAACCGCTGGTTAAGGGACTGGAGATCGTTGCTCTGGCGTTGTATGGCTGCCTGGCGTGTCTGAGCCTGCTCCTGCGTAAGGGCGTTCGCCTGATAGTCTTGCTGGAGCTTTGTGGCGGCGGCTTCGAGCGCTTGTTGCTTTGCCGCTAATGTGTTCTGGATGTTCTGCGCCTTCTTTTGCAGAGCGTCTTGCGACTCCTTTGCAAAGGTGTATTGCGTCATTATCGAATCCACCTCTACATATGCAATCTTCAGCTCGGTCTTCATCCGGGGTGCCTCCCGACGGGTATCGTTCTCCTTAGGTGCATTATTGCACGAGGCGAACACAACAACTACGAAAGCGGCTACAACAAGTACAAAACTTGATTTCTTCATCTTTCTCTATATAATTACTGACTTTATTTATCCGTTACCTTGTCCCTGCCGGCGTCGGGCTTCCTTGTCCTGCTCCATAACGCAACCTATTCCTCGCGCTTTCATCGCCTTAGAGTCGTGTATATGTATCGACGTAAAGCGTCCGCCTTTGCGTATAATCACCTTTACCGCAAGCAAGAGGACAGCGATTGCAATTATTAACATGCTCAAAAGCAAGGTCTTTATCATTCTCTTTATCTTTGCACGCCGTACCGGACGTAACGCCGGCAAAGGTACGCACATTGGATTGTATCGGCGTGAATACATCAATTAAAAAACCTAAATGAAGAAAATATGGATACAAAACAACTTTCCCCGAAGGCCGTGTTCGAACAATTCGCACGGATAAACCAAATCCCCCGCCCGTCGAAACACGAGGAGAAGATGATTGAATACTTGGTCGCTTTCGGCAGGGAACGCGGGCTCGAAACGCTCAAAGACGAGGTCGGCAACGTGCTCATCCGCAAGAAAGCCGCGCCCGGATATGAGGACAAGCCTTGCATAACCTTGCAAAGCCATATCGATATGGTGTGCGACAAGCTCGTCGACCGGCAGTTCGACTTCAACACCGACCCGATAGAGACGTATATCGACGGCGACTGGATGAAGGCGCGCGGCACCACTCTCGGAGCCGACGACGGCATCGGCTGCGCGATAGAATTGGCTCTCCTCGATGCCGATAATATCGAACACGGGCCGCTCGAATGCTTGTTCACGCGCGACGAGGAGACCGGTCTGACCGGCGCCGAGGGGCTGAAAGCGAACTTCATTACCGGCAACCGGCTCATCAATCTCGACAGTGAGGACGAGGGGCAGATATTCGTCTCCTGCGCCGGAGGACGGACGACAACCGCCACTTTCCGCTATCAAAAGGAGCAGCCGCAGGGAAACGAGTTCTTTATCGCTTTGCAGACAAAAGGGCTCTTCGGCGGTCATTCGGGCGACGACATCAACAAGAAACGCGCCAACGCCGTCAAACTGATGGCACGGTTCTTATATGAAGAAAGCGAGAAGACGGACCTGAGGCTCGCCTCTTGGCACTCCGGACGGATGCACAACGCCATACCACGCGACGGCAAAGCGGTCATCGCCGTGCCCGCGGAGATGAAAGAGACGGTGCGTGCCGACTGGAACAGGTTCGCCGCAACTGTTGAGGATGAGTTTCATATCACCGAGCAAACACCGGAGTTCCTGCTCGAAAGCGCCGCACCGGAGCCGCTCCTGCCAAAGACGACATCCGTTAATATCATCCGCGCCCTGCAAGCGTTGGACAACGGAGTGTACGCCATGTGTCAGGATAAGGAGCTTGATTGGCTCGTCGAGACGTCAAGCAACTTGGCAAGCATACAGACTTCCGACTGCGAGGCGACGGTTACGGCATCGCAACGCTCCTGCGTCATGAGCTGTCTCGACAATATTTGCAACACGATAAAGGCAACGTTCCTTCTCGCCGGAGCGGAGGTGAAGCAGGGCGACGGATACCCGGCTTGGAAGATGAATCCCGACAGCGGGCTGACCAAAATCGCCGTCGAGACGTATAGGGAGCTGTTTGGAAAAGACCCGCTCGTGCTCGGCATTCACGCCGGATTGGAGTGCGGACTGTTCTCCGAACGCTATCCGGAGCTGGATATGATAAGTATCGGACCAACGCTTCGTAATGTTCATACCCCCGAGGAGATGCTCTACATCCCCACCGTGCAAATGGTTTGGGATCATTTGCTCGCCATTCTGAAAAGCTGAGCTTTACACATAAGAAAAGTTTCCTTTTCCCGTCGCAGACGGGAAAAGGAAACACGATACAACAATTACTATTAGATCCGGAATTAATTACCGGTAAGTATGGTCGGAGGCGTGAAGTGTACAATCGGTCCCCACAGGTTCTGCGTCATTAAGAACAGAATGAAGACACACGTAAAGAACACTCCCCACAGCCCGATTGCCAAGCCGATATACGCCCAAACCTTTTGCGCTTTGGTGTAGACGATATCGTCGAGCACGTTCTTTTTCAACGCTTTGCGCTGTTGAAGTTCATTTTTTGTTGTCATAGTTCTTATCTTTTGATTAAAGACTAATACAATATAATGTTACTTATTATCCGCCTTACGGTCAGAACGAATACGTGAACCGCCCGAGCAGAACGGTGTTGTTCTCCTTGCCGGTGCGTATGTAATGAAACGCGGGCTGTATGGCGATATGCTCCGTGATGTCCCTGTGCCAGGTCAACTCAACGGAGTACTCATCGGTCGGGACATATACGCGCTCGAACGAGTCGTAGTCGTGAAACCTGCCGTACTGCCCTGAGATGCCGACGGTGTTCTGCTTGTAATCGTAGATACACCCGACTTCCGCGTATGTAGAACAAGCGCTCGCAGCCTTGGTGTTTGCCGACACTTGCGCCATCAACCTTACCCTTTGGTCGTCTTCGCTCTCCCAAACGGTCTGTTCTCCGTATGCCCAGAGAGCGGCACTGAACTTGTTCTCACAGGTGAAGTCGCCATCCTCGTCGTAGGTGAAGAACTTGGAGTGCATCGCCGCTCCGACGGAGTAAAAGCTCTTCTCAGTCTCGTATGCCACTTGTATCTCGTCGTATACGCCGTCGCGTTTGGGACGGACAAGGAACGGGTTGTCGTTCTTCTTCCAGCCGTTGTACCCTACGCCGTTGTAGAGCGCTTCGGTGATGGTCCAGTTGCCGAACGTGATGTCGAACGTAACGTTCAAGGAGCTCACGGGATAGTTCGCTATCGGGTAGCTCGACCCGATAGTGGGGAATATTCCGGGCGAGGCGCTGGTAAACAGCCCCGTGCCGTCGGAAGTGAAGAAGTCCTCGTTGGAGTTCCTTACGCCGACGAACAGGTTCGCGTTCTTCCAGGAATGTTTGTATCCTAAAACGGCAATGGCTGCGAAACAGTTCTCTTCATACACGCTCGAATAGAGTTGCAGGTCGTCGATGACCGGGTCGTTCGTGCGTGCAATGGAGAGCGTGGCGGCCTCGATGGTGCCATTCTTCCAAGGCGACCAATCAAAGTCGAGACGAAGCAGATTGACGAAATTAGTGTTCTTGCTCTTCATTCCCCACTCCCACTCGGCGGTGTATTCGCCGCTGAGCGTTTGTGCGAAACCGGTTGCGGATACGCCGCACATTGCCGCAAAGATTAATGTTCTTAATTTCATTATTTACCTGATAATTTGGTTTGTATTCCGCCCGCAAAGGTACGGCGAAGTACCCCGCGTGCGCAATACCTTAAAATAGTGAACTTTTAACACGTCATCTTGTAGTGATTACTTATATCCGTCCTGCGTTGTTACGAGTGCAAACCGCCGCTTAGAGCCAGCGTGTGAATGCACGGATGTAACAGATCTTGAGGAATTGAGTGAGCACGCAATATCCGAGGAGTATTGCCCAGAGCCAGGGGAAATAATACCAAGGCAGGTTGACCATACCTATCGAATGACCGAAGCCGGTGAACGGCACTATCATACCGATGATTATAATCGAGCCGGTCATGATACATACCGACGGCGATGCGGTACTTTGTATGAACGGTATGCGGCGCGTACGAATCATGTGGACAATCAACGTCTGCGACAGCAAACCCTCAATAAACCAACCCGACTGGAAGAACGAAGCGCTGTAGTCGGCAAGCGTCATGCCGTGAGCGTCTGCCCATGCTTCCATTGGCAGGTGAGTGATGAAGAACCACATCATTATATATACGCATATATCGAATATCGAACTGATAGGGCCAATCCAGAACATGAACCGGCTGATATCCGATGCGTCCCAAATACGCGGCTTGCGCAGGTACTCGGCATCCATACGGTCGAAAGGTATGGTTGTCTGAGATATATCGTAGAGCAGGTTCTGCACGATAAGGTGAACAGGCATCATCGGAAGGAACGGCAAGAAAGCGCTCGCAACAAGCACGGAGAACATATTACCGAAGTTGGAGCTGGCGGTCATCTTGACGTATTTGATGATATTACCGAATGTCGAACGTCCCTCGAGCACACCATTCTCGAGCACCATAAGGTCTTTCTCGAGCAATATAATATCAGCGGACTCCTTTGCGATATCCACTGCGGAGTCGACCGATATACCTATATCCGACTCACGTAACGCGGCTGCATCGTTGATACCGTCGCCCAAGAAACCGACCGTATTGTCAAGCTTTTGGAGCAAGTGAACTATCTCAACCTTTTGTATAGGCGTCAGCTTGGCGAAGATATTTCCGTAGGTTACGGCACGAAGCTTCTCGTCTTCGTCCATCTTTGCGAAGTCGGCACCGGAGACCGCAGTCTCGGTCGGGATACCTACCTGACGGGCAATAGTCTTCACCACTGCGTCGTTATCGCCGGAGAGCACCTTCACTTCGATGCCGTGCTCGTTAAGTTGCTTGATTGCTTGAGATGCGGACTCCTTCGGCGGGTCGAGGAATGCAAGATAACCGATGAGCACCATGTCGCTCTCGTCCTCTACGGCGAAGTCGTGGTCTTTCTCAATGAAGCTCTTCTGTGCAAGCGCAAGCACGCGCATACCCTGATGGTTCATCTCGGAGACTATCTCCTCTGCTTTCTTCTTCGTCGCACCTGTCAAGGGGAGCACTTTCCCGTTAAGCTCCATATGCGAACAAACGGAGAGCATCTCCTCGACGGCACCTTTAGTAATGATTTGGCGTTTGCCCTTGTTATCCTCAACTACAACGGAGAGGCGGCGGCGAACGAAGTCGAACGGTATCTCATCCACTTTCTTGTAATCTTCGCTCAGGTGTTCAAGCGCAAGATCCTTTACGTGAGAGAGTATTGCGCGATCCATCAGGTTCTTCATTCCCGTCTGGAAATAGCTGTTGAAATATGCGTGCCTGAGGATACGGTTGCCGTTGTCCGCCGTGCCGTCAGCATTGATATGCCGTTCGAGTACGATATGGTCGCGCGTCAACGTACCCGTCTTATCGGTACAGAGGACGTTCATGGCGCCGAAGTTCTGTATCGAGTTCAGGTCCTTTACAATCGTCTTCTTCTTCGACATTGCAACGGCACCTAACGACAAGTTTGCCGACACAATCATAGGCAACATCTCAGGCGTTAAGCCTACTGCGATAGACACACCGAAGAGGAACGCCTCCCACCAGTCGCCTTTCGTAATACCGTTGACAAGGAAAACGAACGGCACCATTACCAACATATAGCGGATAAGGAGCAATGATACTTTCGTTATACCTTTATCGAACGCGGTTGCGGCGCGGTGTCCGGCAATACCTTTGGCGATGGTTCCGAGATAGGTGTCGTTACCCGTCTCAAAAATGATACCAGTGGCGGAACCGCTTAATACGGTCGAGCCCATGAAACAGATGTTGTCCAGGTCAACCACGCTGCCGGTGCGGAATTTCTTCTCCACTACCTCGGGCACTTTCTCTATCCCGTCGGACTCTCCCGTCAACGTCGACTGGCTGACAAACAAGTCTTTCGTCTCAATCACACGCATATCCGCCGGAATCATATCGCCTGCGGAAAGCATCACAATGTCGCCCGGCACCACCTGCTCGAGAGGTATCTCCTCGTCCGGCATGCCGCGCCGGCGTACATAGCAGGTATTGGTAACCATCTTCTTAAGAGCCTCGCCCGCCTTATTGGCGCGCCACTCCTGCGTGAAACGGAGCACGGCACTGAGCACAATCATCGTCGAGATGATGATTACGGTGGTCCAGTCTTTTTCTTCAGGCTCTGCAATGATCACATCCGTCACTAACGAGATGACGAGCAAGGCGGTCAGCACACCGATGAACGGGTTGATGAACGCTTTGGCAAACATCACAATAGGGTTCTTTTTCGCCTCGTGAACCACCACGTTCTTGCCGTAAATCTCATGCCGCCGCTCCACTTCCGACGCTTCCAAACCGTCTTTGTTGGTCTGGAAATAATCGTAGACAGCGTCTAACGGCTGGCTTGAAGCCATAAATACCTTCTCGGCATCAAACGCAAACCGCGAGTCATGTTTCTTTCTTCCAAACATG
>JAJPZE010000045.1 GCA_021204565.1 Prevotella sp.
GTTCATTCCTTTCTTAAACTCGCTCATCCCCTTGCCCAAACCGCGCATCATCTCCGGCAGTTTCTTTCCGCCGAACAGCAACAAGGCAATTCCGCCGATAAGGATAAGTTCGGTCGTGCCGATAAACAAAGGTGTTATAAGCAGCATATACATGGAGACATCAATTTGTGGGTCCCAAATAATCGTTTCCTGTCACACGTCTATATTCACCGTATTCACTGGGATCTTGACGGTTATTATTACTCCTAGAATGGATTCTAAGTGTGTTACCATCACTAGAAATATATACCCAATCGCAATCGTAATGATATGGACTACCTACTGGGTACATACTATACATATACCATCCGTTATTTGTCCCACAATAAGTGTAACCGATTGAAGCCTGCGCTGTCATATATTGAAATAAACGGCCGTCTGATGTCGCTGTGTAAGTTTCTGTAACGCTATAATAAATACCATTATAGTATACATTTATTTGCATATCTTGAGTTGTTACTTCTTTCCTTTGGTTATTCTGGCATATCACCTGCAGTTTATAAGTTTGATTTTGAAAAGTAATTTGTGCCGATGCCCCTATCGGAAGCAAGCACAAGCAAGCTAACAATAAAAATGAATGTTTCATAGCTGTTAATTTGTTACAAGATATATTTCACACGTTTCAAAGTTTATCTCCCAGTTGCCGCCCTCGGCGCTTTCCCATTGGTACTTCCGCGCCGTCCTGTCCCACCAGGCTTGGAACTTGCCGCTAGTCTCGCCCATATCCTTCACCAGCTTCTCGTAAAGCTCGGCGTTCTCGGCGGTGAGTATCTTAGCCAGCTCATTAAGTCCGTTGCGCCGTTCGAACAGTGCCTGTATCTCGTTCTTCTCTTCGGGCGTAACCCGCCCGATTACTTTCTGTATCATATAATTAATACGTTTATAAATTTAAGTTATTAGCGGCTGCCGCATATCCGTAGCAAGCATTACTGTAACGAATCCTTGCATGTATTTGTCCCTGTACACGCTAAGGAACACGAACCGGTACATCCTATGCATTTCCCGTCGCATCCCAAACCGCATGTACCCTTACAGGTTTGCAAGCATCCCCCGGCACATCCTACGGCACACAAACCTGTACATGTCCCTATACAGTCTCCTTTACAAGATAAAGATACCGCGCCTTTATTTACAATTGAGGCGTGTGCTACCTCTCCGAAAGCCAAGAGGGCAAGCACGGGCAAAACTCTCATTACCGTTTTGCGGAAGAATGTTCTCCTTGTAATTATACCGTTCACACGCCTTTTCTTTACCATTCCTCTTTTATGTCAAAGGGGTCTAAATAATCTATTTCCTTAATCTCCTTGCCGGGCAGAAAGGCTCCGTGCCGGCGTATGTTTGCAAGGAGAGTGCGGCTCGCATTGCGCTCTAAATGAGCTACGATGCACTGCTCGCGGCTCGGCGTATTCACTTCGTAAGTTGTTTTGCGGTTAAGCCAAACGCAGCGTTTGCACTGATATGCGTCGCAACGGCGGCATAACGGAGCGTGGTCGAGGCGGAAGAGTTGCGCATTCTTCACATCTACGCCCGAAGCGATACTGCCCGAAGCGAAGCCGTCGGGCGACTGATAAAACGCGGGACAAACGTAGAAACAACCGTCTGGTGCAAGCGTTATATTCGTCACGCCCGCGCCGCAGTTGTTCATCCCTTCGAGCATCATTCGGTCGGTAAGGATGTTCAGCTGCGGACTGCGACCATTAACGTATTCGCTCTCCATCGCCGCCGACAACACGGCTAGACAATTTTCATATTGTTTGAAATCATCTTCCGTAAATGTTTCAACGTCGGTAAGCACTATATTAACGCGCTCCGCACGGGCGAGCATATCACCGATACGAGCCGCCGAGACGAACAGCTCCGACTTCGTTATGCGTATGACGTATGCGGTTTTCTCCTTTACCTCGACATCCTCTAATCCGTTCATTACAACCACATCCGCCTTGACGGGTGCCGACGCGGACGCAATATTCACATGGTCGATTGTCTCTATCGCGTCCTTATACTCCCGCGGCAGGTCATAGTCGGGGTATACGAACTGTATGTTAAGGTTCTCTTTCATTCCGAAGAGTATGCCCGCCTTTAACGTCTCCAACGGCATCAAACGCCGTGCCGTATTCTTATTCGGGTAATGACAATACGAAACGGACGTATCGTCTAACAGGATAACTAAATATTGTATCATACGGTCAGCATATTACGGGATTGGTCTGCAACTTATTCGCCTCATACTCCTCGCGCAGTCCCTCTAATTCGAGTTTGCGGAAGAGCTTGTTCCAATAATAATTATTGGCACGCACTCGCGCTTTGTGCATCTTGCATATCGCCGTAGAGCGTTGATAGATGGTCGGCGTATCGGCGGCATCATAGTTCTCGCCTTGGCACCACGCGCAACCCTCAGCCACTTCGCAATCGATACACTCCGGCTTGCTCTGCGTTAGGCGGTCTAACGTAAGGAACGGGCGGAGCTTGTTCTTGTCTATCCCGTCGCGTATGTTGCCGATGATTATCGGTTTCTTTGAACGGAGAGAGTATGCGGCGAAGCGGGTGCAAGGGTAGAAGTTCCCCTCGGCGTCTACGGAGAGCATTCTGCCCGCACCGCACCAATTATGGTTGTCCAATGCTCTATCCATCGGTTTGCCGATATGTTCAGAATAAAACGAACAAGCGTAATCTTTGTAATACCCACCGTCGATAATAGCGTCAGCCAACTGCATAAGTTGCTCCTCAAACAGCAAGTCATCACCTTCTTTCCATACATCCTCAAACACGCAGTTGATGTTCACCTCGTGTATACCGAGACTGTAAAGATGAAGCACGCTCTCCTTGATGTAGGGTATGTCGGCAGTGCTGATAGTTACTTTTGTTGACGCGCCGGGAAACTGCTCAAGCCAAAGGGGAATGTTCCTTACCACATCGTTATACGACCCGCGCTCCGGTCCGTCGCCCTTGTAAATGCGGTTAAGGTCGTGCTTTGCTTGTGTGCCGTCTATCGTTATGCCGATACTCAAGTGGTCGCGGTTCTTCTTTATAAAGTTCTGTACCTTTTCTGTATGGTAGTTTATTCCGTTGGTGGAGAAAGAGAAACGGTATGAGTTGAACCAGTGATGATTGCGACGGTACATCTCCGTCTTGAGATAGTCGCATATCTTGTCAATCAAGTCAATCTCTATAAATGGCTAGCCACCGATAAAGTCACAGATAACGGACTCCTCGCGCATATCCTTTTCACAGCTGAGGATATAATCAATC
>JAJPZE010000164.1 GCA_021204565.1 Prevotella sp.
GGGGTATAACGACTTCCGCGGCATACAACGGGAGATAATCGAAAGTATTGGTGCTGGGCGCGATACGCTTGGTTTGATGCCGACGGGCGGGGGCAAATCGATAACATTCCAAGTGCCTGCAATGGCGCGCGAGGGCGTATGCATCGTCGTTACACCCCTTATCGCGCTGATGAAAGACCAAGTCCAACAGTTGCGCCGGCGCGCTATCCTCGCCGACGCAATACACTCCGGACTGACCCGCGACGTGATTATCCGCATCCTTGAGAATTGCATTTTGGGCAACACGAAGTTCCTTTATATCGCCCCCGAGCGTATCTCGTCGGAGCTGTTTCTTGCGAAGTTGCAGCATATCAACGTCAGCATTATAGTGGTTGACGAGGCACATTGCATCAGCCAATGGGGTCATGATTTCCGTCCCGCGTACTTGGGTATAGCCCGCCTTAGGGGTATAAAACCGTCCGCGCCCGTATTAGCTCTGACCGCCACGGCAACCGAGCGCGTCGTGGATGATATAATGGAGCATCTCGCTTTCCGGGAGGAGAACGTGTTGCGCATGAGCTTCGAACGCAAAAACCTTGCATATATCGTCTGCCGCGCCGAGAACAAAGATGCCGAGCTGCTCCGTATAATTCGCGGCACGCGCGGAGCAACTATCGTCTACACCCGGAGCAGGGCGGGGACAAAGGAGGTAGCGGACAAACTGATAGCGGAAGGTATCAAGGCGACGTATTATCATGCGGGTCTGAGCCACGCCGAACGTAATATACACCAGCAGCAATGGCATGACGGGGAATGCGCGGTAATGGTTGCGACGAATGCATTCGGCATGGGTATTGACAAGCCTGACGTGCGCGCGGTGGTGCATATGGATTGTCCCGATTCGCCTGAGGCATACTTTCAGGAAGCGGGTCGTGCGGGCAGAGACGGCAAACCGGCTTATGCGGTGTTGCTCCATACCCGTCACGACACTCTCGCATTACGCCGCCGCACAAGCAAACAGTTTCCCCCGAAAGAGACTATATGCGACGTATATGAAAACCTTGCATATTATTTCAAGGTTGCTCTGGGCTTCGGACGCGGCACCACCCACGTATTTGACATTGATCGCTTCTGTACGTTGTATCATTTCTTTCCCGCAACCGTAATGCCCGCTTTGCGTATTTTGCAACAGGCGGGATATATCGTTTATGACGACGATCCGGACAACAAGGCGCGTCTGATGTTTATCCTCGAACGGCACGAATTATACCAACTCGACGACCTCGACCCTACGGAAGATAAGGTTGTAAACGCCCTTTTGCGCACCTATGGCGGTCTGTTCGCCGACTTCGTAAACATCAGTGAAGCGGACCTTGCGCTGTTGACCGGCTTGGATGAACATACAGTTTACGTCGCCCTTAAAGCGCTTCATCTCCGCGAAATAATTCACTTTATCCCCCGCCGCAGGACCCCGTACATCACCTATGTCACAGAGCGCATAGCGAAAGAGGAATTGCGTTTCCCGAAAGCAATCTACGAGGACAGAATTAACCAAGTGAAAGAACACGTCGAAGCTATAGTGCGCTATGCGTCGAACGACAGCGTATGCCGCTCGCGCCAATTGCTCGCATATTTCGGGGAGAAAGCGGAGACGGACTGCGGACAATGCGATGTGTGTGTGGCGCAAAAGACAAGCAAAAGGGAGAAGAAAACTTTGTATAAAGAGGCGGAGAACGCGATACGCACGTTGCTCGCCGACCGGGAACCGCACCCTCTTTCGGAACTCGATACCATACCTCTGCGAAGAAACTATATCTCCGAAGCCCTGCAACGAATGAGCGCCGAAGAAGAGATTGTTACGAGCGGGGGTAAGATACGATTGACGTAAGTATATTATCGGTTTGTCTCCACACGCCGGGTCGGATCGAGCTCCTTATTGCGTCTGTTGACAACGGTAACCACCGTCTGAGCCAACGCGAGGAACACTTGTCCGACCTGCGATGTGGCGTCGAGCACCTCCGGAATGCCGCTGTCGCCACCGTCGCATACGGATTGAACAATCGGTATTTGCGCTAACAAGGGCACTCCAATCTCTTCCGCCAACGCACGACACCCCCCTTGACCGAAGATATAATATCGGTTTTCGGGCAACTCCGCAGGGGTAAACCACGCCATATTCTCCACCAAACCGAGCAACGGGATGCGCACTTTATCGTTCCGGTACATATCTATTCCCTTGCGTGCATCGGCGAGCGCGACTTCTTGCGGCGTGGATACAATGACCGCTCCGGTTATCGGAAGAGTTTGAAAAAGGGTCAAGTGGATATCGCTCGTGCCGGGAGGAGTGTCGAGAATAAAATAATCCAAGTCGCCCCAGTCCGTATCGGAGATAAGTTGTTTCAATGCCGTACTCGCCATCGGACCTCGCCACACGGTCGCCGTATCGGGGTCGACAAGGAAACCTATACTCAGCAACTTGACTCCGTATTTCTCTATCGGCACCATCAGTTGCTTGCCGTCTTTCTCCATTCCGTATAGCTTCTCGCCCTCTACACCGAACATTTTAGGTACCGACGGACCGAAAACATCCGTGTCGAGAAGTCCGGTCTTATACCCCAAGCGTGCTAATCCGACGGCAAGATTTACGGCAACAGTGCTCTTACCTACGCCGCCTTTGCCTGAACTGACCGCAATTATATTCTTCACTCCGGGCAACAGACGCTCCCGTGCAGGTTGCGGCGCGGTACGGTATTCAGCCTTTATCGTTACGCCTATGCCCGGCGAGAGATGATAATGGATTGCCGCCTCAGCCGCCTTGAGCGTGGATTTGATGAACGGATCGGTAGGGCGGGGGAAAATCAAAGTGAATGTAACGCAGTCGCCCGCAATACGTATATCGTCCGCCAACATGCCGCTTTCGACGATATTTTTCTTTGTTCCGGGATAGAGAACGGTGGCTAATGTGTCTCGTATAAGTTTGGGATAGAGAGTCATAACGATGAGGTATTATTTTGTGCAAAGATAAGCGAAAGACCGGGAACACCGAAGGGAACCGTAACTAAAAAGACATTTCGCAACGTACATGTACACTCTGTATATAAAACCGCCGTATGGAATCGTACCCCGTATTCTCTGACAAATCATATGACCTCGAAACGGGTTGCCCGACCCGGCGGACGTATCTTCAAAAGAATACCCGCTATCTCCAACACGTAGCGAAATCTGCTCTATCAGCGCAAAAAAGTTAATCCGTCTCTTAGTAAGAGACGGGCAGATTCGTAATCATTTGTCTTTCAAAGCATTAGC
>JAJPZE010000016.1 GCA_021204565.1 Prevotella sp.
CTAATATGCCGTTTTGAGGGCGCGATGGATGTTCAAATGCATTGCCGGCAAGTAGTTCTCGACTTACAATTAATTAAAAATTAGAGAGTTATAGCTAAATTATAATGTTTTGATTTAGTGCGTGGCGGGCGGCAAAATACAAGCTTTATATATTTGATTACGCATTCATCAACAAACATAAATCGACGTGTTGCGGTTTCAAAACATAAATTCGATAAACCTAAACGATAAATCTGAAATTCATCTTTATAAAGTTTGGATATCCGATTTATTGGCATTACTTTTGTCCGACGATACTAATGACTCAATAATTTTATAACTTTTCTCGGGCAATGAACAATTTGAAAGACCGGATACAGGAGTTGATGACCGCCCGCCGGCTCACACGCCAACAGTTCACGGATTTGACCGGCATATCCCCCGCATCCCTAAGCAACATCTTCAACGAGAAGTCTAAGCCGACCCTCAATCATGTGCAAGCGATAATCGCGGCATTCCCTTCCGTCAGCCCCGCGTGGCTTATTAGCGGCGCGGGAGAGATGTTTTTGTCTTCCTCCGCCCCGTACGCCGACGTGCAGACGGGCAAGGCGGGGCATCATTCTGCCGAGCCGCTGATGATTGATTTCGACAATCCGCCCGCGTCGCAGCCGGTACCGACGGTAGCGAAACCGGCCCTTCTGCCGGCGCGGGACAAGGCTCAAGCGGCGCAGGAACGGACAAATGCCGCTCCCGCGAAAGAGGAGAAGCGGATTGAGATACGCACAAGACAGATAACTGAAATACGGATTTTTTACGACGATCAAACTTGGGAAACGTTTGTTCCGAAGAGGTGACTTTCCGGGCGTGAAATACGTCCGTGCCCCTTTGCCGTTTGCGTCTTTATGCTTACTTTCGCTCTTCTTAAAGCGGCTTGCGGCGTATGTTTTGATTGTCCCTTTCCGCGTGCGTATATATAAATAATGTGTCTATGAGCAAGTATTGTATCGACTTGACGGTCGTCCGTACGGAGCGTCTTTCTCCCTGCCACGTCCTTATATGTTTGACTTCGTCCGGGCTTTTGCCCCCGATGAAGCCGGGTCAGTTCGTTATGGTGCGTATTGACGGGAGCGCGGGAACGTTTCTCCGGCGGCCGTTCTCAATAAATTATGTCGACCGCGAGCGTAATGAGCTGTGGCTTTTAGTTCATATCGTCGGCGACGGCACCGCCGCTTTGGCGCGTTTGGATACGGGCGATAAGCTCAATTGTATTCTCCCTTTGGGCAACGGTTTCACGGCTCCCGCTGCCGGCGAACGTCTTTTGCTTGTCGGAGGAGGGGTCGGCACGGCACCCTTGCTCTATCTCGGCGCGGAGGCGAAACGGGGCGGAGCCGTCCCCGTATTCCTTTTAGGAGCCAAGACGAGGGGCGAATTGTTGCAACAAGAGCTGTTCGCGCAATTCGGACAAGTGTGCGTTACGACCGAGGACGGCACCGCAGGCGTGCGTGGCGTGGTTACCAATCACGACATACTCGCCCGTGAGCGGTTCGACAGAATATATGTTTGCGGGCCGAAGCCGATGATGAAAGTCGTCGCGCAATATGCCGAACGGCTCGGCATCGAGTGCGAGGCTTCGTTGGAAAACAATATGGCGTGCGGCGTCGGAGCGTGTCTCTGTTGCGTTGAGAAGACAACTCTCGGCAACTTGTGTGTGTGCAAAGACGGGCCGGTTTTTAATATCAGGAAACTTTTATGGCGGGATTAAACGTAAGGATTGGCTCTTTGGAGCTTCGCAATCCGGTAATGACGGCATCGGGTACGTTCGGGTACGGCCTCGAATATGCCGGCCTTGTGCCGATAGAGGAGTTAGGCGGCATTGTCGTTAAAGGCACTACGTTGACCCCGCGCGAGGGCAACGATTACCCCCGTATGGCGGAAACGGCGGGGGGAATGCTCAACTGCGTGGGCTTGCAAAACAAGGGTGTTGATTATTTTTGCCGCACGATTTACCCGCGCATTGCCGACCTGCCGACAAATATAATCGTAAATGTGAGCGGCTCTTCGCCGGACGATTACGCCGCGTGCGCGGAGCGCATAAACGCTTTGGAACGCATTCCCGCAATTGAACTCAATATCTCCTGCCCGAATGTAAAGCGGGGCGGAATGGCTTTCGGAGTGCATCCCGAAAGCGCTAAGAGTGTTGTGAGCGCGGTCAGAGCCAAGTATGACAAGACGTTGCTCGTAAAACTATCGCCGAACGTGACGGATATAACAGAGATTGCGCGGGCGGCAGAGGACGGCGGGGCGGACGCCGTATCGCTGATAAACACGCTGTTGGGTACGGCGATAGATATTGAGCGGCGTTGCTTTAAGTTGAGTATCGGGACGGGCGGGCTGTCGGGACCGGCGGTTAAACCTGTTGCCTTGCGGATGGTGTACCAAGTTGCGAAAGCGGTGAAGATACCGGTTATCGGCTTGGGAGGCATTGTCTGCGCCGCCGACGCAATAGAGTTTCTTATGGCGGGGGCAACCGCAGTTGAAATCGGAACGGCAAACTTCATCGACCCGGCAGTAACTGTTAAAGTGCTGGACGGTATAAACGACTGGTTGGATCGGCACGGCTGCGACGATGTGAACGAGATTATCGGGTGCTTGTAAAGGACGGGCGGGATAACCGCTTTAGAGATAAAATTAATGAAACCGCGTTGGGATACTCGGACTCGAACCGGGAATAACAGGACCAGAATCTGTTGTGTTACCATTACACCATATCCCAAAATATATCTAAAAACGTGCGGAAACCCACCGGCTGCCCCGTCGTTTGCCGGCGCAAAAGTAATCAAACACCGTATTCCGCACAAACAAATCACGGATTATTTACGCCATAAACGGAAAAATTTGTTATTAATTCCGAAACAATTATGCCCCGCCTCATATCTTTCGCTTATTTCGTTTACCTTTGCAGACGTATGTATTCGGGCATACTTCAAACGTAATGACCACTACGAAACAATTAACGGAAACAATAATCAAAGCGATACAAGAAAAGAAAGGGCGCAATATCGTTGTGGCGGATCTGACCGCTATCGAAGGCGCTATTGCCGAGTGTTTTATTATTTGCGAGGGCAACTCGCCTACGCAGGTGGATGCCATAGCGGGGGAAATCTCCGACTATTGCCTGAGGACGACGGGGGAGAAACCCGCGCACTGCGTCGGTTTGGACAATGCTATATGGGTGGCTATTGACTTCACCGACGTTATGGTGCATGTCTTCGTGCCCGACGCGAGGACATTTTACGAC
>JAJPZE010000097.1 GCA_021204565.1 Prevotella sp.
GAGCCAGTCGCGCACGTTCTCCCCTTTGCCGTAGACGGGGAGCGGCTTGCGGTGCCTGATATTATTGATAAAGAGGGGTATAAGCTTCTCGGGGAACTGGTACGGCCCGTAGTTGTTCGAGCAATTAGTTACGATTGTCGGCATCCCGTACGTATCGTGAAAAGCGCGTACGAAATGGTCGCTGCCCGCTTTAGACGCGGAGTAAGGGGAGTGGGGGTTATATTTCGTCGTTTCGGTGAAGAACTCCGAGCCGTAGGCGACGTGGTGCGCGGCGGACGAGGCCTTAGTTGTGAAAGGGGGGCAGATGCCCTCAGGGCAATCCATAGTTAACGCGCCGTACACCTCGTCGGTAGATATATGATAAAACCGCTTGCCCTCATAGCGTTCGGGAAGGCTCTCCCAATAAAGCCTGCACGCCTGCAAGAGGGTGAACGTGCCGATGATATTGGTTTGCACGAACGTAAACGGATCCTTTATCGCGCGGTCGACATGGCTCTCGGCGGCTAAGTGGATAACGCCCGTAACCCGCTCTTCTTTGAGAAGCGCCATAACGCCATCGAAGTCGCAAATATCCATCTTCACGAACTTGTAATTGGGTTTATCCTCAATATCGCGCAGGTTGGCGAGGTTCCCGGCGTAGGTCAGCTTGTCGAGATTGATAATCTTATAGTCGGGATACTTATTGACAAACAGGCGCACGACGTGGCTTCCGATAAAGCCCGCGCCCCCTGTGATGACGATTGTTTGCATTGTTGTGCGGATTGTTGTTTTTACGTATAACGCCTCTCGGAGCAAATTATTGTTATTACAAACGTGCAATGTTTTTCCCCAAAGTTATAACTTCGAGGTCCTTAAATTCCCGTCCGTCGACGGTCAGCCGGATAAGCGTTCGCTCCGTATGCCAACCGGTTATGCCCGCCGCGCCGGGGTTGATATGAAGCAAATGAAGCGCCTTGTCGTATTGCACCTTGAGAATATGCGAGTGCCCGCAAACGAATAAATCGGGGGGCGAGGCGTATAGTCGTGCGCTTATGCGGGGGTTGTATCTGCCCGGATAACCGCCGATATGCGTCAGCAACACGTCGGCTTCCTCACAGCGGAAACGCAACAGTTCGGGGTAGAGCAACCTGAGATCGCCCCCGTCGCAGTTCCCGCAAACGGCTCGTAAAGGGCATATCTCCGCCAAGCGGTCTGCCACGTCGGCAGAGCCTATATCCCCGGCATGCCAAATCTCGTCGCATTGGCTGAAATACTCCTTGTATCTATCGTCCCAATACGAATGAGTATCGCTCAAGATGCCTATGCGCTTCATTTTTATCAGTCCGCCGCACCCGCCGCAGGCTCTTCTTTATCCACTTTCTCGTACAGCGCGCCGTTGGCTTGGGGCGCCATACCGCGCGGGGTCGCGCCGTTGCTCGACCTATAATAGTTGTAGCTCCTTACGTCGCGACACTCGTCATCTTCTTCGTGGTTGCGTATTTTCCGCATATAAACCATCATGCATATAGCCGCCATAATCGTGGCTACGAAGTCGCTGCAGGGCAACGCCGCCCATACGCCGTCGGTGCCGAAAAGGCGGGAGAGAATGAATATGAACGGGATAAGGAAAATCAGCTGGCGGGACAAGCTGAGGAATATGCTCAGCTTTGCTTTGCCTATGCTTTGGAAGAAATTGGTAACCACCATCTGATATCCGATTATCGGAAAGAGTATCGCGTTGATCCGCAGACCCCGCATCGCCTGGTGCATAAGGTCGGCATCGGTAGTGAACAAGCTTACGACGGGCCGGGGAAAGAGCTCGCATATTATCCAGCCGGTAGACGTTATGCACGTGGCGCAGATTATGGATAGGTTCACCACCCGCATCATTCTCTTGTACTTCTTCGCCCCGAAGTTATAGCCGGCAATAGGTTGCATCCCTTGGTTCACGCCCATAACAATCATAAGGAAGACAAACACTATCGAGTTGCCGATACCGTAAGCTCCGACAGCGTAATCGCCCCCAAAACGTACAAGAGCGTTGTTGATAAGGATGACCACGAGGCAGGCGCAAGCATTCATTGAGAACGGCGAGAGGCCGATTGCGAATATGCCGCGTACAATGTCGGAGTGAAGCCGGTAGATGCCCTTTTGGAAGTGTACGATCCGGCGTTTGTCGCTAAACAGATACAGTTGCCAACACAGGGCGGTGAACTGCGAAGTAACCGTTGCAATCGCCGCACCGCGTATCCCCCAATGAAAGACGTAGATGAATATCGGGTCGAGGATGGCGTTAAGGACGACGGTGAATATTGTCGCCGCCATCGCTTGCTTAGGCATCGATGCGGAGCGAAGTATGGCGTTAAGTCCGAAATACAGATGCGAGAAGACGTTGCCGAACAGAATTATCTGGTTATAATCCCTTGCGTAGGGCAGCGTCTGGTCGGTTGCGCCGAACAGCCGGAGTATCGGAATCTGGAATATAAGGCATACGACGGAGAACGCGACCCCGATAATTATCTTGAGCATTACACTGTTGCCGAAGATGGTTTGCGCCTTGTTGTAATGCTTTCGCCCGAGGTTGACGCTGATAAGAGTAGAGCTTCCGACCCCCACCGCCGCGCCTAACGCGCTTGCAAGGTTCATAAACGGGAACGTAACAGCCAAGCCGCTAATCGCCATCGGCCCCACTCCCTGACCGATAAAGATACGGTCAACCATATTATATAGCGACGTTGCAATCATTGCAACCACCGCCGGCACGGCGTACTGCATCAGTAATTTGCCCGGCGGCTTCGTACCTAATTCTAATGTTTTGCTTTTGTCCATAGTCTTTTCTTAGTACTTCCCGCAAGACGGGGAAGTATGTGCTTTCTCGCCGGCAAAGGTACAAAACGCGGGCGACATACGGATATTCGGTCTTGTCCTTTTGCCCTTATCAATCCTCTTTTGATGATTTGACCGGGCGACCGAAAAAACGTATGCAATATATGCTCCGATACGGGTCGCGTTACTTACGATATATTAATTAACGGCACCTCTAATTAAATTGCACACTCCCGAATTTAACGTTTCAAATTCGCATAACGCCGCGGGCGGGCTTTTTTGCGTCATTTTTCGCGAATTTCGGAATATGTTGAAAATCAATAAGTTATGTGGTTTTGCATAGTCGGAGCATAGTTGCGGATTTGCAAGAACACGGGGTTTCACCCCCTGAAAGTACGGGGTTTTAACCTGTGAAACCCTATGTAATGAGGGGTCAATAACT
>JAJPZE010000080.1 GCA_021204565.1 Prevotella sp.
GCAGGCGTCCCTTCTCGGCGCGTCGGTTTATGCGGGCATAGGGGGCAAGAACTTATCTTGGTCGAACGGATTTAGTTACAAGAAGAACAGCTATCTCCTGGGTTCGCTCGAGACAAAAGGCGAATACCGACCCTCGCAAATCGATTATCAGACCTACCTGTCTTATTCGCCCTCGAAACGTTGGACGATAGATATAATCGGGAATATCAATACTAATCACTACACCTTTGTCCCGTCCGACCGCGAGACGGCATTCGGTACGATGGAGAACGTTAAGAACTTTAAGGTGTACTTCGACGGGGAAGAGCGCGACCTGTTCCGTACGTACTTCGGCTCGTTAGGCATAACAAGGCACATAACCGATAATACGTCGGTATCGCTCCTCGCCTCGGCTTTCAAGACGTCGGAGCAGGAAAACTACGACTTGCAAGGGCAATACTGGCTGACGCAAACCGAGACTTCGGAGAATCTCGGCGTGGGCACGTATTTCCAACACGCACGCAACAGGCTCAATGCGACAGTAAAGAGCGTTAAGCTCATGCTCAACCACAAGACCCGCTCGCATAATGTCGAGTTCGGTCTGACATATAAGCACGAACATATAATAGAGAACAGCGCAGAGTACGAAATGCGGGATTCGGCGGGGTATAGTATGCCGCACACCGGTAGCGATTTATATATGATTTACAGCATGCGGGCGCAGAACAAGCTCAGCGCCGACCGCATTGAAAGCTACATACAAGATACGTGGCGCTTCGGCAAAGAAGAGGGCACGCGCTATACGTTAAACTACGGATTGCGTCTCTCGCATTGGTCTTTTAACAAGGAAACAATAGTGTCGCCCCGCCTCTCCCTCGCCGTCATACCCGCCTCGAACACGAATATAACCTGGCGGATTGCGGGGGGATTGTATTATCAGTCCCCGTTCTTCAAGGAGCTTCGCGATACGACAACGATGAATGGGATAACGTATGCATCGCTCAACAAAAAGGCGAAATCGCAACGCTCCATACACCTTATCGGCGCATTCGACTACGGGTTCAAGATGGCGGACCGTCCGTTTAAGTTCACCGCCGAGGCATATTATAAGATACTCGGCAATCTCGTGCCCTACAGTATAAATAATGTCCAAGTGGTTTATTACAGCGAAAACACTTGCAGCGGACACGCCGCGGGGATTGATTTAAAGCTGTTCGGAGAGTTCGTCGAGGGCACTGACTCGTGGCTTACACTATCGTGGATGAACACGGGAATGAAGCTCGGAGGGGCGACCGTCCCCCTCCCGACCGACCAGCGTTGGGCGATTAACCTCTTCTTTACCGATTATTTTCCGGGCACCGACCGCTGGACAATGTCGCTGCGACTTGCGTTCGCCGACGGTCTGCCCTTCTCCGCGCCGCACCGCGAGCTCGAAACAAACACTTACCGTGCGCCCGCCTACAAGCGCGTCGACATAGGTATGAGCTACCGGCTCGTAGACAATACGCATAAAGAACATAAGGCGGTGAAGAACGTCTGGCTCGGTATCGATTGCCTTAACCTGCTCGGGATAAGCAACGTGAACTCATATTATTGGGTAACGGATGTAACGGCAAACCAATATGCAGTGCCCAATTACCTGACCGGCAGGCAAATAAACGGAAAGATAACGATAGATTTATAAGTCCCCGTAATGCGACATCTCCTCGCCACGCTCCTCATTTTCTCCGCCCTCCCGGCGCACGCGCAACAACACGAGATCTACTCTCCCGACATCGCTTCACTTACCGTTATGGCGGGCGACGACTGGCAGAGCATGCCCGTAACTTCACTCGTTGGCGGCAAGCCGATTAATATCGATTTTGATGAATTATCCCACGACTTTCATCGCTTTACCTACGTCGTTACCCATTGCGAAGCGGACTGGAGCGCGTCGGAAAATCTGTTCTCGTCGGATTATATGCAGGGTTTCTTCACCGACAACACCATCGAAGACTACGACCTTTCGCAGGACACATATCAGCTCTACACACATTATCATCTCTCGATACCCAACAAAAACTGCCGGTTGACTATGAGCGGGAACTACCGTTTGACCGTTTACGACGACGATGACGAGGATGTCCCGGTGCTCTCGGCGTGCTTTATGATTGCGGAGAACGCGGTGAAGCTGTCGCTTGGATATACGACCAATACCGACATCGACATAAATGCGAGGCACCAGCAACTCACTATGCAAGCCGATTATACCGGGCTTAAAGTCAGCACGCCCGATACGCAACTGTATACCGTCGTCGCCCAAAACGGACGTTACGACAATGCCGTCATTAACGCTAAACCCCAATACCGAAACGGCACAACCCTGCGTTGGGAACACTGCCGGGACTTAATCTTCCCCGCCGGAGACGAGTATTTCAAATTCGAGACCCTCGCTCCATCGCACCCCACGATGGGTATAGAGTCAGTCGGTTGGGATGCCGCCGCCGATGCCTGGCACGCTTACGTTATGGCTGACGAGCCAAGACGCAATTATGTTTATGATGTCGATGCAGACGGGAGCTTCCTTATACGAAACTCCGACTACGACGAAAGCGACACGAAATGTGATTACATACAAACTCATTTCATACTTCACGCCCCGCGTCAGAACGGTTCCGTATATCTTTCCGGGCAGTGGACATACGGGCTTCTGACCCCCGATTACGAAATGACTTGGAGCGGAACGGACGGCGCATACGAGGGTTGCGTGCGTCTCAAACAGGGATATTATTCGTACAGATACGCCGTCCTGCGTCCTGACGGCTCGCTTGCCGACCTCTCAAACCAGGGGAATTATTTCCAGACGGAGAATAAATACACCGCTCTGATGTATTATCGCGGGAACGGCGACCGTAGCTGGCGATTAGTCGGATATACGACGCTGACAACGGGTATATAGACTTAAAACTCCGAATAATCCGTCATCTCGAGCAGGTTCTTGAGCGTTGTGCCGGGATGGCGGCGCATATATTCAGCCACCTTGGTTATATCTTCGTTTTTGAACGCCTCACGTCCGACAAGCTTGTTCGCCACATACATCACGACCCCCATGTTCGTATCGCGCCACGTCTGCGATGTCCGCGCGTATTCGAACATCCCGTAACTGCTCAACAGATAAAATACCAAGACGTCGGGGACAATATGTTCCGGCGTCATTGTCTCGCGTTGCTGAGAGTCGTAATATAACTTATAGACGGGAAAATCCTTGCCTAAATAC
>JAJPZE010000092.1 GCA_021204565.1 Prevotella sp.
CCGACGTGCGCGCCCAACAATAGCGCAAGCTTTGCAAGGAGAGCAGTTTGAAAATCTTTGCGTCAAGGAACAGCGATGCGGCAACAAGCAACACAAGGCCGGCGACAACGCAAATCGCCAAAGCGCAATTTATGTTTCCGCCGGCAATTTGCCCGCTCTGATAAATGTTGAGCAGGGCTGTCGCGGCGCACAACACCGCCAATATAACCGCCGGGAGCCACATCGTCCTCGCCGTGCGGGCGATATTCGTACTCATTAATGTCCACGCCGTACCCATACATTCGGGGATGTTGCGCCGTGTGTAAAGTGATTCGTTCATGCTTCTAAATATCTGTAAGGGATTATCCCTTTCTAAATTCCGCACACACCACCGCAGCGGCTGCGGCGACGTTCAAACTATCCGTAGTTGCCCTGCCCGGCGGGTAATTGGGGATGAGGAGCTTACGGGTGAGCCGCCGCCGGACGGCATCGCTGATGCCCTTGCCCTCGTTCCCCATCACTACGACCGCCTCTCCGGCAAGCCGCACATTATATATATTGTCGCCGTCGAGCGCCGTCCCGTAGACGGGAAAACCCGCCGGGAGCGCGTCTAAAACGGTTGTCAGCTCCGCATAATCCACCCTCACCCGCGCTATCGAACCCATTGACGCCTGCACCACTTTCGGGGCAAGGGCGTCGGCACAATCGGGCGAACAATAGATATGATCTATCCCGAACCAATCCGCAATGCGGATTATTGTCCCTACGTTGCCCGGGTCTTGCACGCCGTCGAGCATAAGCACGAGTTTCGAAACGGGACGGATAAGCTCGAAAATGTTTATGGGGAAGAGAGCCAATTCTCCCTGCGGATGTTGCAAGAGACTTGCTCTGTCGGCATCTTCGCCGTAATATACGACCGCCGGAGCTACCGTTCGCGCAATCTCTTCAATGGTCTTATGACCCTCCGCTACAAAGAGACCTTCCGCCGCGCGATACTTCTTCATCTCGAGCGAACGTATCTTCTTTATCTCCGCTTTGCTTATCATAGCGTCCGAAAACCTATACGTACAATCATGCAAAGGTAAAGGAAAGGGGAGAAACAAGAAAGGTTTGGCGCGTTTTTAATACACTGTCCGCGTTGTAAGCAAGGTATAGAATGAGGCGCATAAAGCACGCGGCAATACCAATAAACCTGCCCTCACCGCCCCTCATAACTGGTCAGAAGAAATGTAAAAGCGGCGTTCTTAGGGTGTAAAAGCGGCGTTCTTAGAGTGTAAAAGCGCCGTTCTTAGAGTGTAAAAGCGGCGGTTTTAGAACGTTAAACCGCCGCTTTAGCGTTACAAGAAAGGTGTAATGAGGGGAATATAAGGCAGTTAAGAGAGGCTGATAAGGCAGTGATGAGGCGTTCATAAGGTAGTGGCGGGGCGCGTAAAATCGGGATTTGCTTTATTATTCCCCGCGTTTGCCTTACCTTTGCACTCACGTTTACAAAACCAATTCAAACTAATAAACCAAACAGATATGAAAGCATTCGTATTTCCCGGGCAAGGCTCGCAGTTCGTCGGAATGGGCAAGGAGCTCTACGACACCAATCCCAAGGCAAAGCAATTATTTGATTCGGCTGACGAGATACTCGGTTTCAAGATTACCGATATAATGTTTTCCGGCACGGACGAGGACCTCAAACAGACCAAAGTAACCCAGCCGGCGGTGTTCCTTCACAGCGTTATCACGGCGTTGTGCAATGTTCCGACCGAGGAGATAGCTATGGTTGCGGGTCATTCGTTGGGAGAATTCTCCGCGTTAGTTGTTGGCGGAGCGTTATCGTTTGAGGACGGCTTGCGTCTCGTCAGCGCACGTGCGACGTCGATGCAGCGCGCTTGTGAGCTTGCACCCTCTACGATGGCGGCGATTATCGCCTTGCCCGACGAAACGGTTGAGGAGGTGTGCCGCAAGGTGTCGCGTGAGGGTAATGTCGTCGTTCCGGCTAATTATAACTGCCCGGGACAGTTGGTTATCTCCGGCAACACCGAAGCTATAAACGAGGCTTGCGAGCTGTTGAAAGCGGCGGGAGCAAAGCGTGCGTTGCCCTTAAAGGTCGGCGGCGCGTTTCATTCCCCGCTCATGCAACCGGCGAAAGACGAGTTGCAAGCGGCGATAGAGGCGACGGAGGTGAAGCGTCCGGTATGCCCCGTGTATCAGAATGTTGACGCCTTGCCGCATACCGACCCGGCGGAGATAAAGAAAAACCTTATCGCCCAGCTCACCGCACCCGTGCGCTGGACGCAAGAAGTGCAACAAATGATTGCCGCCGGAGCGACGTCATTCACCGAGTGCGGACCGGGCAAAGCGTTGCAGGGAATGATTGCGAAGATTGCAAAAGGGAACGAGAATATCTCTATTTGCGGATTATCCTAAATGGATAAGGTAGTTATATATCAGGTCTTCACCCGGCTTTTCGGCAACCGCAACACCTCCCGTATTCCCCGCGGAACGATAGCGGAGAACGGTTGCGGACGGTTTGCGGACTTTGATATGAAAGTGTTGCGTCGCATCCGGGATATGGGTGCGACGCATATTTGGTATACGGGGGTTATCCGCCACGCATGTACAACTGATTATTCGCGGTTCGGCATCCCGACGCAAGATAAGTCGGTGGTGAAGGGGAACGCGGGTTCGCCGTATGCGATCTGTGATTATTACGACGTTGACCCCGACCTCGCGACCGATGTGAACAAACGTATGGACGAATGGACGGCGTTGATAGGGAGGACGCATGCGGCGGGGATGAGGGTCGTGATGGATTTCGTGCCGAACCACGTGGCGCGCGAGTACCGTTCGATATGCAAGCCGGCTGACGTTACGGACATCGGAGAGGAGGATAACGACACGCTTGGCTTCTCTCCGGGAAATGATTTTTATTATTGCGTGGGTTCTTCTTTCGTCAGCCCCGTGCCGGGAAATTATATTGAGCGGCCCGCCAAGGCGACGGGCAACGACTGCTTTAACCCGCGCCCGTCGGTTAATGATTGGTACGAAACGGTTAAGCTCAACTACGGCGTTGATTATTGCGATTGGTCGGGAGTGCCCTCTTCGCACTTCACGCCGGTTCCCCCGCTTTGGGACAAGATGACGGATATTCTCCTCTATTGGGCGGGCAAAGGTGCAGACGGTTTCCGTTGCGACATGGCGGAGATGGTGCCCGCCGAGTTCTGGGAGTATGCGTCCCGGCGGCTTAAAGAGAAGTACCCGGGCGTCCTGCTCATAGGCGAGGTTTACAACCCGTCGCTCTATCGTCGGTATATATCCGCGGGCTTCGATTATCTCTACGATAAAGTGGGGATGTACGACACTCTCCGCGCAATCATAACAAGCGGTTGTCCGACGGCGGAAATCACGCGGCGTTGGCAAGAGACCGACGATATCCGCCGCCGGATGCTTTATTTCTTGGAGAACCACGACGAGCAACGTATCGCCTCGGACTTCTTCGCCGGCGACGCACAACGTGCCGTCCCGGCATTCATCATCGCCGCCCTGCTCTTTGACAACCCCGTGATGCTCTACGCCGGACAGGAGTTCGGCGAGCCGGGTATGGATGCGGAGGGCTTCTCCGGGCGCGACGGACGGACGACGATATTCGACTACTGGTGCGCAGAGACGTTGCGGCGCGGGTTCTTCGACCGCCGCAGACTCACCGCCAAAGAGAGGAATATCGAGGCGCAATACGTCAAGATACTCAATATTGCGACAAAGATAAAGGACATCGCCGAGGGGGAAACATTCGACCTGATGTATGTAAATCGGGCGATAAGCGCGCGGCAATTCGCCTTTATGAGGGGTAGAGATGTGTTGGTTGCGGTTAACTTTGACGACTCGGAACTTGATATAAAACTCAACATCCCCCGCCATGCGTTCGACTTCCTGCATATAAATCAGGGGCGAAAAGATATGGTTGACTTGCTCTCCGGCACGGTTCATACGTTTGATTTTCAGCCCGATTGCGCCGTCGGACTTCATCTCCCGGCGTATGGCGGAGTAGTGTTGCAAAGGCGATAGAGTCTCTTATATGTGGCGGCTTGTCTTTCTCCTTATCCCTTTGTCGGCGCTTTGGTATGCGCTCCGGCACGTATGGCTGTTGCTTCCCCTGCCCGTCGCGGGACGTTGGGGAATAACTTTGCTTTGCCTTATAGCGTTTCTCTTGCTCTTCGTATGCACGGGCAAAGCGCTTGACAAGATGCCGTCGGGCGTCGCGACAGCCGTTTATTACACCGGCACGACAAGCCTTATTGTCCTGCTCTATACCGTAATCATCTTTTTCTTACTCGACCTGCTGACGCTCGTGCGCGTCCTTCCCGCGTCGGCTCTGCACGACAATTGGCTGACAATATCCGCCGTCGCGGCCGTCATCGTCGCGCTTCTCGCTTGGGGGAATATAACTTATCACGACCCGAAACGGCAACTTATAACGCTCACGACTGATAAACCGACAGAGCGCGACCTGACAATCGTTATGGCGAGCGACCTGCACTTGGGGTATCATATCCGCCGTAACGAGCTTCACGATTGGGTGGAGATGATTAACGCCGAGCACCCGGACATCGTCCTTTTCGCCGGAGATATAATCGACCGAAGTATCCGCCCCTTGCGCGAGGACAATGATGCGGCGGAGCTAAAACGTATCAATGCGCCCGTGTATGCGTGCCCCGGCAACCACGAATATTATTGCGGCGTCGACAATGCAATGGCGTTTTACCGCTCGGCGGGTATCGTCATGCTCCGCGACAGCGCGGTTAACGTCTCTTCTCTGACCATTGCGGGCAGGGATGATTCGACCAACAAGCGGCGCAAAACGTTGTCTGAAATTCTCCGCGATGTAAACTCCGATAGCTTCATTATTCTCCTCAATCATCAGCCGCGCCGCCTTGATGAAGCCGCCGACGCGGGCGCAGATTTTCAGTTTAGCGGGCACACACATCACGGGCAGGTATTCCCCGCATCGCTCGTTACAGATTTGGTCTACACGTGTGCTCACGGCGGGTACGCCATAAACCGGACCCGTTATTACGTTTCTTCGGGCTTGGGCATTTGGGGAGGTAAGTTCCGTATCGGCACGCGCTCGGAATATGTTGTGGTTAAGATAAAGAGGGGCGGCCGTTAATCTCGAATTATATCAAACGTGTATCCCTCTTCGATGAGGCGGTCGAGGCATCGGGGGAGCGCCGTTTTGAGTTTGTCGATGCTCCGGAGACTGTCGTGAAAGGTGATTATACTGCCGTTGCGGGCGTACCTTACAATATTATTATATACATCGTCGGCGACGAGGCGGCGGCTGTAATCGCGGGTAACGAGATCCCACATCACAATTTTATACCGCCGCGCGAGCCACAGATACTGCGAAGTACGCAGCCAGCCGTGTGGCGGTCGGAAGAGTTTTGTGTTGAGCACACGCTCGGCACGCTCGACGTTTTGTTTATACTCGGCGGTTGAATGCCGTATGCCTGCGTAGTGATTATAGGTATGGTTGCCGACGGCGTGTCCGTCGGCGCGCACCGCCTTTACGAGTTCGGGATAGCGTTCGGCGTTTTCCCCGACCATAAAGAATGTTGCCTTGATATTTCGTTTGCGCAGTTCGGCGAGCACGAAAGGCGTTGCGTCGGGTATCGGACCGTCGTCGAAAGTGAGGTAGACGACGTGTTTCGCCTCGCTCCCGCGCCACTTAGCGCGCGGGAAAATCCATCTGAACCACGTTGGGGGCTGCTCTATCAACACGGCGTTAATCGTAGAGCTTGCCGCCTTTGGCTTGGAATGCGTTCATCAGGAGCTTCATCTGCGTCTCTTGTTTGTCGGCGAGCTTGGAGTCGATAAGGTCGCTGACGGAGAGCACCGCCTCCATTATATAAAACTGCGTGAGTACGTCCCGCTGCGACGAAGTGAAGTCGTTGCCGCTCAGGAGCAGATACCACGAGGCGTATTCGACGGCGGATTGCCAGACGGCGTCGTCTATCTCGGTTGCGCGTTTCTTCTCCCCAATGAGTGCGTATGCCTTGGCGAGGTCGTTTCCGCCGCTGATATAATCGAGGGGGATGTTATATTCGGGAAGTTCTTTGTCGCACTTACGCAACGCTTTAAGCGCCTTGTCGTTCTTCCCCTCGCTGATTAGTTCGAGAGCTAACTTGGCGAAGAGCCGGCGGTGGGTGTAACACATGCGCATCACGGTCTCGTCGATATAAACGTTCGGGTTACTCATTCCGCCGTAACGATAACGGTTCATCATATTGTTGTATGTCTTCTCCGTGTCGAAGCTCTTTACGTTGTCGGCGGTGGTGGTGAATGGCGAGATACGGTTGGCGAGTCCCTCTTGTATGAAGTTGTCGCCTAAGTTCATATAGTTATCCTCGCCTACGGTTGTGGCTACGTATACGGGTCGTGTCCAATTAGCGCCCCGTATAATCTCTAAAAGCATAAGGTCGCTCTTATATAATGCACGCTTGCCGGAGAGGGAAATCACCATCCGATCGGGGATGGTGTCGCTCGCCATAAGCATTCCGCTACGACGAACCGCGTCCTTATCTATCGTAATGTAAACCGTGTCGGTCGGTATGAGGTTGAGGTCGGGGTCGGGGTTGCGCACCCAATACTTCATAATGTTCTCCAATTCAAAGGGTTCGTCGCCGAAGTGAGTACGTGCGAATGTCGGGTCGTCGTTGTAGAGGTCGAGCACCTGCTGCTTATATTCGGGACAAACCTCGACGTATTCGTTTGTGCCGGAGCAGTAATCGATACGCGGCCAACCTATCGGCAGCGAGGGCGAGTCGTACGCGGGTCGGAGCATTTGGTCGATATACCAATCCGTCTGGAGATAAGAAAGGTTGCATACGCGGGCATCGGTTCTGACGCTCTCTACGTCCTGATTATACCAGAGGGGGAAAGTGTCGTTGTCGCCGTTGGTAAAGATAATCGGGTTGCCCTCGTCTTGCAGGGTCATAAGGTAGTTCCTGCCGAAGTCGCGGCATGTATATCGTCCGGAACGGTCGTGGTCGTCCCAGTTCTGCGAAGCCATTTGTATCGGTACGAGCAGACAAACTATCGAGCAAACGGTTGCAACCACAACGCCGTTGGCTTCGCGTTTGAAATATTTCAAAGCGGCTTTCTTAAGCAAATCGATAAGCGCCGTTACACCCAAACCGCACCAGATGGCGTATGCGTAAAATGATCCGGCGTATGCATAATCACGCTCGCGCGGCTGCGAAGGCGTTTGATTAAGATAGAGGACGATAGCGAGCCCGGTCATAAAGAAGAGGAAGAAGACAACCCAAAACTGCCTGATTCCACGCTGACCGCGGTATGCCTGCCAGAACAAACCTAACAAGCCCAAGAGTAACGGCATACAATAATATACGTTGTGCCCTTTGTTCTCGCGCAGGTCGCGGGGGAGTTTGCTTTGGTCTCCCAACCGCATATTGTCTATGAACTTAAAGCCGGTGAGCCAGTTGCCGTGTTCCAATTCGCCGTTACCCTGTTTGTCGTTTTGCCGTCCGGCGAAGTTCCACATAAAATAACGCCAATACATGAAGTTGCATTGATACGAGAGGAAGAAGTAAATGTTCTCCCATTGGTTGGGCATCTTCACCATTACCGTTTCCCCGCAACGGTCGTAGGGTACGTCGTGTCCCTTCACGCCGCCGCTCCATTCCTCGTACTGGCGTGAGTGTGCGGAGCTGTGCATGCGGGGGAAAAACATATTTTGCGCGTAGTTGTAACGCACCTTATGACCGACGACAAAGTAGCTGTCGCGCTCGTCGGGCGTGGCTTTCTCCTTGCGTTGCCAAATCGGGGCGGTTGCTTTCTTGTCGGGCACGCAGACGTCTCCCTCGACGTTAAGCTTCACTTGGGAGGTGTATGCCGGTCCGTAGAGCAGAGGAGTGTCGCCGTATTGTTCTCGGCTGAGATACGTCCCGAGCGTGAATATATCTTCGGGCGAGTTCTGATCCATCGGCGGGTTAGCGGACGAACGGATGACTATAAGCGCATAACTTGAATAGCCGACCATAAGCATGAGCATGCACATAAGGGCGGTATTCTTCACTCTCGCGCTGACGAGAGCAACCTGTTTCCCGGTGTTGTCTTTGCGTTTATATTGCAAGACGAACCACAGAACGGCGAGGATTACGACACCCGTAAAGAACGCACCCCAACCATAACCGTAAAACGGAACGCCCAACATGCCGAATGCGATAAGGAACGAGACGTTCTGCCGGAGGGCGCTTTTGCCGGTTTGAGTGTTGTATATAGCGTAACAAACGCTCGCCACAAGCAGGCAGATATAGATTATTTCCCCGGTGTTGAACGGGCAGTGAAGCGTGTTTACAAAGAATAATTCAAACCAACCGCCGACCGTGATGATGCCCGGAACGACACCGTAGAGCACTGCGGCGACAAGCACGAACGAGATTAACAACGCCAACAGCGAGCCTTTCAGCTCAATCTTAGGATAGCGGCGGTAACAATAAACCAGCACTATGGCGGGGATGCAGAGCAGGTTGAGCAGGTGCACGCCTATGGAGAGCCCGGTCATGTACATTATTAATACGAGCCACTTGTCGGAGTGGGGTTCGTCGGCACGCGCTTCCCATTTCAGCGCAAGCCAAAAGACTATTGCCGTGAAGGCGCTCGAATACGCATACACCTCCCCCTCGACGGCGGAGAACCAGAACGTATCCGTAAATGTATAGATTAACGCCCCGACAGCGCCCGCACCCATCACGGCAACTAATTTGCCGGCAGATACTTCTTCACCCTCGCGGACGATAAGCCGGCGGGCGAGGAAAGTGATTGTCCAAAAGAGGAATAATATGGTGGTGGCGGACAGGAGAGCGCTCATAGTGTTCACCATACGGGCGACCTGCGAGGGGTCGGATGCGAAATGACTGAATAGGTTCGCAGTCAACATAAAGAACGGCGCGCCGGGCGGGTGCCCCACTTCGAGGCGGTATCCGGTAGTGATAAATTCGGGACAATCCCAGAACGATGCCGTCGGCTCGATAGTCGAACAATACACAAAGGCGGCTATGAGAAACACTATCCACCCGGCGACATTGTTCACTATATTATATCTCTTCATAACGTAAGCGTATAAAAACGACGTGTGTAACCCCAAGGGGCAGATGATGACTGCAAAGGTAGCGTAAGAGCAAGGAGTGTGCAAAAGAAATAACATCTTTTCTCATCCGCACGCCACAAGCAGTTTGCCTCTCTTGTCGTCGAGGTGACAGGGCTCGAACCTGCGACCTCCTGGTCCCAAACCAGGAACGCTACCAACTGCGCTACACCTCGAAAGAAAGCTCTAAAGCCTTTACGTCTCGCGGGAGACGAAGCGGGTGCAAAGTTAGTGTGATTTCGCGAGATAGCCAAACGAGTGTTTGATACAATTTGACTTCGTCGAGCTTCTTTCTCCACTCGCTCCAATCCGCTCGTTTCGAAAGCGACGAGCCGACAAGTGGCTCTTTCGGTTACGGCTGCACGACTGCGTCGTGCAATCATCATCTATTCTCTTGGGAATAAGCGGGCTTATTTTGTTCGTTTGCACGACATTTGTATCGTAATGTTGTGTAACTTAAAGAAATAAACACTTACCTTTGCGGCGGATTTACATCAGGTTCTCCAATGAAGCGAGTATTAATTTTAGCTTTGATGTCGTTGTCGGTTTGGAATGTTAATGCTCAGAACGCGACGAATTCCCCGTATAGTCAGTATGGTTACGGAGTGCTTTCGGACGGGGTAAACGGAGCGAGTGTGGCTATGAGCGGCTTGTCTCAAGGCTGGCGCGAGGGGAATATGGTGAACTATGCGAACCCTGCCTCTTACGCGGGCATCGACTCGTTGTCGTTCATATTTGATGCGGGGGTGTCGGGGTTGATGACCAACTTTACGGAGAATTCCCGCCGTCTGAATGCGAACAACTCGAGCTTTGATTATGTGATTGGCGCGTTTCGTGCGGCGCGTCGTGTAGGTGTGGCGTTCGGTGTCATGCCTTATTCAAATGTCGGATACAGCTACGACGCGAGCGAAACGATAGGTTACGATACACAATCGGGTTCGAGTGAGACCACGTCGACGACGACATATAGCGGTTCGGGAGGTATTCACCAGGCTTTTGTCGGTGTTGGCGTTGACGTACTAAGGTTGCCGTCGACGACGTTGTCGGCGGGAGTGAATGCCTCTTATGTGTGGGGTTCGTATACGAAATCGGTGATTAACAGTTATAGCGATGCATATGTAAACACGTTGTCGAAATATTATATTGCGAACATAACGACGTATAAAATAGATGCCTCGATACAGTTGCGCCGGCGTATAAGCAAGAAAGACGAGCTAACTCTTGGCGCTACATATTCGTTCGGCCATGATATGAGGAGCGACCCTTTGTGCCGTATCGTGTCGTACAACTCGCAGACGGGGGTTGCTGATACTACAAATTTGCACGCGGGCAGGAGCCTTATGATGCCGTCGACGTTGGCTTTGGGCGTGGTATGGAATCGGGCAAACCGTTGGCGTGTGGGTATGGATTGGCGTTACGAGATGTGGGGGCGAGTGGATTACCCGACGTATGAGGTGGTGTCCGATGTGGCGGCATACGCTATGAAAGCCGGTCAGTTCTCCGATCGTCATACGTTCATCGTTGGTGGGGAGTATGTATCTTCGGAGCACGGTCGGAAATGGGCGGGGCGGTTGAGATACCGTTTAGGAGCGCGATACACGACTCCTTACTTGAAGATAAATGGTGCAGACGGTCCGCGGGAGTACGGGTTGAGCTTGGGAATAGGTGTTCCGATAATCAACAGTTATAATAACCGTTCGTTCGTAAATGTATCTGCGTCGTGGACACGGACGGAGGCCGCGGGGTTGATACGGGAGAATACATTTCGGATAAATATAGGTTTGACGTTTAACGAGCGTTGGTTTGCGAAATGGCAGGTTGAATAGCTTGAATCCTTTGCGCACAATTATTGTTGCGGCGTCGGTTGTCCTTTCCGCTGTGAACGTCGCCTGTACGGAGCAACAGGAGCATACGGCTCCTGCGGTACGGGACGAGGACTCGGCGGCGATGATGACGAGCTACGGGATTAATATGCTTATCAGCGACTCGGGCGTAATGAAATATCGAATAGTGGCGGAGCGGAGCATTGTAAATCAAAACCTTAACCCCAAGCGCCAGACGTACGACAAGGGGGTGTTTATGACGCAGTTCGACGAAAGTTTTCACGTCGAATCATACATACAGGCGGATACGGCGTACAAGTATGACGAGCTTAACTTGATTGAATTGCGGGGGCGCGTGCGGGTGTTGACAAAGAACGGAGTTAAGTTTCGTGGCGAAGAGCTCTTCTGGGATCAGCGCCGGCACGAATATTATTCGAATATGTACTCGTATATGGAGACGCCGGAGCGGACGTTGGAGGGGAACTATTTCCGTAGCGACGAGGCGATGGAGAAATATTACGTATCGAACAGCAAGGGCTCGTTTGAGAGGCGTGATATTACGGGCGACGAAGAGGAGCGGGGAGATACGGACAGCATAGCCGGCGCTATACGTCCGCCGGCGCGTCCGCGTGCGAAACGACATTAGAGAGCGATGAGTTTTTGTATGTAATATAAAAATGCTTTATCTTTGCAAGAGGAATGGTATAATCGGAGTGTTATGAAGCGGATATACGTGATTATTCTTGTATTGTGGATGTCGATACCGGCGACGTATGCCGTGCCCGCACAACGCGGCGTGTATCAGACGATTACCTTGTCGGACGGGACGCAATTGCGGGCGGAGCTGCGCGGCGACGAGTTTATGGCGTATTGGCTCGGAGAGGACGGAGGGGCTTACGTCATGAATGAGACGACGGGGCTATATGAGGCGTCGGACTTGGAGCGAATGGCTCTTAAAGCTGACGCAAGACGCTCGGCCGAACAGAAGCCGGTAATGAAAGCACGCCGGCGAGTAACGCTCGGGGAGCCCGTTACGGAGTTTCAAGGCGAGAAGCGCGGACTCATTATCCTCGTCCAATTCGCAGATTTATCATTCGCCTCGGGGCACGACGCAGCCTTATACAACCGTATGGCGAACGAGGAGGGGTACACCGACGGCAACGGCGGAATCGGCAGCGTGCGTGATTACTTCATGGCGCAGAGCTATGGACAATTCACTATTGACTTCGATGTTGCGGGGCCTGTTACGCTCCCGAATAACTATGCTTACTACGGTCGCGATACCGACGGGGCGACGGTCAACCCGACGGGTATGGCGGAGCTGATAGAGACGGCGACGGCGGCTGTTGACGACGACATCGACTTCTCCGACTATGATTGGTCGGGCGATGGCGAGGCGGACCTCGTCTTCTTCGTCTATGCGGGCGAGGGTCAGAACAACGGGGCAAGCTCGAACACCATCTGGCCCCATATGTCCACTTACTCGTCAATGTCCGGGGGCGGGACGCTGACGAGAGACGGGGTAACGGTAGATACGTATGCTTGCAGTTGCGAGGTGGGGAAATACAATGATATAGACGGCATCGGCACGATATGCCACGAGTTCTCGCATTGCTTCGGGTTGCCGGATGTGTACGATGTTGCCGGGACGTATAATAATTATGGTGTGGGCACTTGGGACGTACTCTCTTACGGCAACTATAACGGGCGGCAATACGGCGACGCGACTATTCCGGCGGGGTATACGAGCTACGAGCGTTGGTTCTGCGGGTGGATGGCGCCGACCGTATTAGACGAGGACCGCACGGTTGAGAATATGCAGCCATTGACGGATACGGGCGAGGCATACATTATATACAACGACGGGATGAGGAGCGAGTATTACCTGCTTGAGAACAGGGAGCAAAGCGGCTGGGATGCGGGCACGGCAGGCTCGGGACTTTTAGTTCTTCACGTTGATTACACGCCGTCGGCTTGGCGCAACAATAAGGTGAACAGCGGGTCGACGGAGCTTTACACCATCTTCGCGGCGAACAATATGAAGTATTCCGACAAGGAATCGGGGCATCCTTATCCGTACGGGGAGAATAACAGCCTGACTAACACGTCCTCTCCGGCGGCGGTCTTAAACAATGCGAACGCCGACGGGACGTACTTTATGAACAAGCCGGTAACGGATATAATACGTAATGAGGACGGGTCGGTATCGTTTTCTTTCGCCAACGAGAACGAATACACGCCCGACGAAGACGCGCCGGGCACTTATGTTTTTTACGAGAGTTTCAACCACTGTAACGGCACTGGGGGCAACGACGGCGTGTTCTCGGGCAGCCAGATTGGCGGGTCGGTATTGGCGGATGATGCGGATTACGCGACGTGGACGGGGAGTGTCGGCACGGTCGGTGCATATCGTTGTGCTTTTTCGGGTACGGGAATTATTGCGGGGAGTATGGTTACGCCGGAGATAACCACTACGGAGGACAGCCGCCTGCTGTTCCGCGCCGCGCCGTATACGGGGGACGGGACAACGCTCAACGTTGCGGTTGTGAGC
>JAJPZE010000209.1 GCA_021204565.1 Prevotella sp.
TAAAAGCGGCGTTCTTAGAGTGTAAAAGCGGCGTTCTTAGAGTGTAAAAGCGGCGGTTTTAGGTTGCAAAAGCGCCGCTTTTAGGATGCAAAAGCGGCGCTTTTAGAATACATGACCTATGTTGACGGCTTTATATATCAGGTTTTTTGCGGTCCGGCAACACAGTGATGTGTCGGGAGGAATACGATTTTTAGCGGGCTTTACCCGACGGTTACGGGGTAATCGCGCTCTATGCCGAGCTCGCGGTCGACCACAGCCATCATCCCCTCAACCTGCCCTAACGCCATCATCCGCCCGTGAAACGAGTAGCCGGCGTTATAACCTTTCGCTTCGTCGCCAAGCATAAGCGGGGCGTGGTCGACGCGCATCGGGAGCTTCGGGTTCTCCGCTTCAAAGATACGAATCAGCTCTATAATGTTCGCGCGACCCCCGAAATGAGAGGCTTCTTTGAAACTTCCGTCGGGGAACACACACGTGCTCCGGAGGTGTACGAAGTGGGTTCGACGGGCGAATTGACGCGCCAGAGCGGGCACGTCGTTTTGCATCCCGGCGCTCAGGGAACCGGCGCAGAACGTCAGTCCGTTGTGCTTGTCCGGCACTGCATCCAACATCCAACGAATGTCGGCCTCATTGCAAACGATGCGCGGGAGTCCGAGAATCTGCATCGGAGGGTCGTCGGGATGGACACACATATTAACTCCCGCTTCGTTGCAGACGGGCATAACGGCTTCAAGAAAATATTTCAGGTTCGCCCGGAGTTTGGCTTTGTCGATGCCTTTATACAGCTCGAGCAGACCCCGGAATATGTTGACGGGGTCGCGGTCCCCCTCTTTGATGTTACCGTTGACAAATCCCTGCGTCTTGATAATGATGTTCTCAATTATCCGCCGGTCATCTTCCGCGGTCATCGACTTCGCCTTTTGATCCACCTGAGCGAGGATTTCGGGCGCGTAATCCGCCTCTGCGCCCTCGCGCCGGAGTATGCGGCAATCGAAATAAGCGAACTCCGCGAGGTTGAAATACAAAGAACTTGTGCCGTCCGGGTTGGGGTTAGCCAGGTCGGTACGTGCCCAATCGAGCACTGGCATAAAGTTGTAACAAACGGTACGTATGCCGCACGCGCCGAGGTTGCGCAGGCTTTCAATATAGTTCGAGATAAGTCCGTCGCGGTCCGCTCCCCCGTATTTAATGCTCTCCGATACGGGCAGGCTCTCCACCACAGACCATCTCAATCCGAATGATTCGATATAATCGCGCAGCTCCGTTATCCGCTCGCGCGTCCATACTTCTCCGTTCTTAACGTCGTGGAGCGCGGTTACAATGCCCTCTACACCTATCTGCCGGAGCATCGGAAGCGTTATCTTGTCGTTCCGTCCGAACCATCGCCAGGTCTTCTCCATAATGCTTTTACTTATTTATTTCGTGTATTATATCCAACGCCTCGCGGCACTTATCCGTTATATAACCCCAATCCTCAGCCGCCACGCGGTCGGCGGGGAAGAGCTTCGACCCCATTCCGACGCACCACGCACCGGCGCCGAACCACGCCGTCAAGTTATCTCTCGACGGCTCCACACCCCCGGTTATCATCAGCTTGCTCCACGGCATAGGCGCGAGCAAACCCTTGACGAACTTCGGACCGAGCACATCTCCGGGAAACACTTTGCACAGCTCGCAACCCGCTTCCTGCGCGGTATTCACCTCCGTCACCGTGCCGCAACCGGGCACGTAAGGCACTTGCCGGCGGTTGCAAACCTTGGCTATATCGGCGTTGAACATCGGTCCGACGATGAAGTCGGCACCGGTTTGGATGTACAAAGCCGCAGTCGGAGCGTCGACAACCGACCCCGCGCCCAACGCCAAATCAGGGCATTCGCGCGCCGCGAACTTAATTAAAGCCTCGAACACGCTATGCGCGCCGTCGCCGCGATTGGTGAACTCAAACGCCCGCACCCCGCCTGCGTAACAGGCTTTGAGCACTTCCCGCGCCGTCTCAACGTCGCCGGAGTAAAACACCGGCACCATTCCCGTCCGCTTTATTTTAAGCATTACGGACAACTTATCGTATTTAGCCATAACTTATAATCTTATGTAATGATTTATCTCTGCACACGTCCGCTCGCGTCTCCGCCCGCAAGAGTCTCGACCTCATCCGTGCTTACGCAGTTGAAGTCGCCGGGTATCGTATGCTTTAATGCCGACGCGGCGACGGCAAATTCCAACGCCTCGCCGGGCGACGGCTTGGTTAACAGCCCGTGTATAAGACCAGCGGCGAAGGCATCACCCCCGCCCACGCGGTCGGTAATCGGGAGTATGTCGTAGCGCCGGGAGACGTAAAACTCTTTCGTAGCGGCGTTGAAGCCGAGCGCTTTCCAACCGTTATGCGAGGCGGAGAGGCTCTCGCGCAGCGTCGAAGCGACGTATTTGAACCCGAACTCCTCAGCCATCAGGGTGCATATGCCCTTATAACCCTCCGCGTCGGTTACGCCCTTGCGCACGTCGACTCCGTCGGGCTTGAAGCCCAAACACATCTCCGCGTCCTCTTCGTTGCCGATGCATACGTCGACGTAATCCATCAACGGGCGCATCACGGAGCGGGCTTCCGCGGGCGTCCAGAGCTTGTTGCGGTAGTTAAGATCTACGGAGACGACCGCTCCCACCCGCTTCGCCGCTTCGCATGCGAGGCGCGTAAGAAGAGCCGCACCGGCGGAGAGAGCCGGCGTGATGCCGCTCCAATGAAACCATTTTGCCCCCTCAAACGCCGCATCGAAGTCGAAATCGGCGGGCGACGCCTCGGCAATGGCGGAGTGCGAACGGTCGTAAATCACCTTGCCCGGGCGCATCGCGGAGCCCGTCTCCGCATAATACAGCCCGATTCTGCTTCCCCCGCGCGAGATATAATCGGTGTGCACGCCGAACGCGCGAAGAGCGTTAACCGCGATTTGACCTATCTCGTGGCGGGGCAGACGTGTGATGAAGTACGCCTCGTGCCCGTATCCTGCGAGGCTTACGGCGACGTTTGCCTCGCCGCCGCCGGGGAAGATATCAAACGAGCGCGCCTGTATGAAGCGGCAGGTTCCCGGCGGAGAGAGCCTGAGCATTATCTCCCCGAGCGTTACAATCTTAGCCATATATGAAGTTATTTATTTGTTTACAGGTTGTCATTCGATACCGAAATAACGGCGCGCGTTATAATAACATACGTCTTCAACTATTCTTTCGACATCTCCGAACGCCTCTTCGGGGATTAATCCGCGCGTGATGTCATCGCCGAGAATATTGCAAAGCAGGCGGCGGAAATACTCGTGACGCGGATAAGAAAGGAACGAGCGGGAGTCGGTCAGCATACCTGTGAAGCGGCTTAACAAGCCCTGAGACGAGAGCGCATCTATTTGCGCGCGCATCCCGAAGAGATGATCATTAAACCACCAAGCCGCTCCGAACTGTATCTTTCCCGGTGTCTGCCCGTCTTGGAAGTTGCCCGCCATCGCCGCCGTAACGGCGTTATCCGCCGGGTTGATGTTGTAGAGGATTGTCTTTGCGAGGCGGTTATCGGCGTCGAGAGCGTCGAGTAAGCGGGCTAATTGCGCCGCTTGGCGGCTGTCGCCGATGGTGTCGAAGCCGGTGTCCGCTCCGAGCGTGCGTGCCGCGCGCGTATTTACATTGCGGAGCGGACCGAAGTGAAGCTGCTGTACCCATCCCTTTTCGGCGTTCATCCGGCACAGTTCAATGAGGAGCGATGTTTGCACCTGCCAAGCCTCCGCCCGGGTTAAGGTTTGCCCCTGACGGACCTTTAGCCAGAGCCGCGCCGCCTCCGTATAGGTCGTCTCCGCATACGGCACCTCGCCCAAGCCGTGGTCAGCCACGCGGCAACCGTTCTCGGCGAAGAAGTCGTGCCGCGTTTTGAGCGCGTCCAACAGACCGTCGTAAGTGTTGATTTCTTTGTTAACAACCTCCGCGAGGCGGTCGATATACTCATTATATTTATATGTATCCTCAACCGCGAGCGCCTTATCGGGCCGCCATGCGGGGAGCATCTTTATCTCAAAACCGTCGTTAAGAACTTGCTTGTGATATTCTAACGTGTCGCATGGGTCGTCTGTAGTGCAAACGGCTTCAACGTTATAACGCCGCATCAACCCCCGTGCCGTATACTCCGGGCTTTGCAACAGCTCGTTCGCGCGGTCGTAGATGCTCCGCGCCGACGCGGGTGTGAGCAGGTCGTTTATGCCGAAAGCGGTTTTCAATTCCAAGTGCGTCCAATGATAGAGCGGATTGCGAAGGGTGTACGGGACGGTCTCAGCCCACTTCTGAAATTTGCTCCAATCGTCCGCGCCGCCGGTTATAAACTCTTCCGGGACGCCGTTGGCGCGCATCGCGCGCCATTTGTAATGATCGCCCGAGAGCCACAATTCCGTTATCGAACGGAAGCGGTAATCCTCCGCGACCTGACGTGGCGGGAGGTGACAATGAAAGTCAACAATCGGAAGATGTTCGGCATGGGCGTGAAAGAGCCGGCGTGCCGCGCCGGTCGGGAGCAGGAAATCATCGGTTATAAACATAGTTAGAGTTTTACGAGTTTGTATTTCGGGACGAGCAATTTCATAACGCACCAGCTCAGCAAGTACGCAACCGACGCGATAAGAAATACGATCATATACCCCGCCTGTTTGCCTTCAAAGCCGCAGAAAGAGAGGTTTATGTTGTCGGCATAAACGAAGAGGAGCCCCGCGCCCTTATTCGACATAAAGCTTCCGAGCCCGCTTGCGAGCCCCGCCGCGCCGGTTACGGTCGCCACGACCGCCTTGGGGAACATATCGCTCACCACGTTGTATACGTTCGCGCTCCAGCTTTGGTGCGCCGCCGCCATAATGCCGATAATCACGACAGGGAACCACATAGACGCTCTCCCCGCCGGCATCACGAGGCTTCCCAACAGCGGGAAGAGCGCGAAAATCAACATCCCGCGCATCCGCCCCTGATATGGATTGACACGCGAGCGGTTGATAAAGAATGTCGGCAGATAGCTCCCGGCGAGCGAAAGCATAGATATAAGGTAGATGGTGAACACTCCGAACATGCCCTGAGGCGAGTCGGAAGAATACCCGTACACCTCGCTAATGAACGCCGGAGCCCAGAACAACAGGAACCACCATACGCTATCGGGCAGGAAGCGCCCGAATATAACCGCCCAGGTTTGCCGGAAGGCGAACGCCCTGAGCGGAGAAATATGTTCGCCGCCGGCGTTGTCCCGCCCGCTCTCTTCATCGTCCGCGCTGTCTTGGTTGATATATTTCAGTTCGGCGGAATTGACGTGCGGGTTAGCGTCGGGGCGCTTATAAACATACAGCCACGCAATCATCCAGACGTATCCGAGCAGTCCGATGGCGAGGAAAGCCGCCTCCCAGCCGTACCTGCGCGCCAGTATGGGGATAGTGAAGGGGGCGACGAGCGCCCCTATTTGTGCGCCGGAGTTGAAGATGCCCGTAGCGAAGCCGCGGTCTTTCTTGGGGAAATACTCCGACACCGCCTTAATAGAGCAGGGGAAATTCCCCGCCTCGCCGACGGACAGAACTACCCTCGCGATGATGAACATCCAAACGCTGACGGTGGTTATGATTAGCGTAGAGCCGGCAACGCCTTGCAATTCAATCAGCCTCTGCCGCGCTCCGGTGAAGGAGAAGATGAGGTCGCCGCCGGCGATACCGCAGGTCAGGATGCCGCAAAAGGCGTGTAAACACGCGCCCGTGCTCCATACTGCAATCGCCGTAACGTACCCTTTTTTTGTCCCGAGATAATCTATAAACCGCCCGGCGAACAGCATACCGACGGCGTAGACTAAGGAGAAGACGCCCGTAATCGTGCCGTAATCGCTGTCGCTCCAATGAAATTCGGGCGCGATAAAGTCTTTCCAAGTCAGCGAGAGCACCTGCCGGTCTAAGTAGTTAACCACTAAGGCGCAGAACAGCATCCCGCAAATAATCCAGCGATAATTCGTCTTTCGCTCCGCCTGAACCATAGGTTTATATGTTTTTAATCGTAAGTCTGACCGCGCCTTTACCCTTAATCATCCGCGCAAGATATTCAATCACTTGACCCGCCAAGCCCGCTTCGTAGAGGTCCGTGCCGAATATATCCGCCCGGCGGAGCAGGGGGGCGACGGCAGTCTCGACAGCTTCGGCGTCGCTCGAACCGAGTTTAAGCGGCGCCACATATCTGCACACGTCGCTCAGGAGCGGGTCGGGACTGAGCTCAAAAGTGTTCCCTTCGTCGTCGACAGCCAATAAATAACGCAACCAGCCCGCATAAATCAGGGGGATGACGCGCAGGTCGGAGACGCTTAGATCATCACGGCGGAGATACGCCTTAATAGTTTCGCCGAAGCGTATAGGCAGCTTCTGCGACGTGTCGCACGCTATCCGTTGCGGCGTGTCGGGCATAAACGGGTTGGGTATGCGTATGTTCACCACCTCGTCGAGGAACTTCTCCGGCGACAATATCCCCGGATTGACAACCACCGGCAAGCCCTCTTTGTAACCCAGCACTTCGACCAGGCGGCGCAAATCGTTGTCGTTCATCTCCTCCGAAATCAGCTTATAGCCGAGCAGACAGCCGAATACGGCGAGGCATGTATGGAGCGGGTTGAGGCACGTACATACCTTCATCCTCTCCACTTTATCCACCGTTTCGCGGTCGGAGAAGTATATCCCGGCTGCGTCAAGCGGCGGTCTGCCGTTAGGGAAACTATCCTCTATAACGAGATATTCGCACTCCTCGGCGTTGACGAACGGCGCTACGTAAGTATTCTTTGCCGTAACAACCGGCTCCAAATCCTCTATGCCGTCCTCCCGCAACAGACGTTCGACGCCGCCTTCGGGGCGCGGAGTAATCTTGTCAATCATTGTCCAAGGGAACGCGACCCGCGCTTTGTCCTTAACATATGCGGGGAAACCGGGTTTGCAAACGCCGTTCTTTTCCCATGCCTCGGCAAAAGAGACGACGGCGGAGAGGAGTTTGTCGCCGTTGTGCGAGCAGTTATCGGTGCTGACAAGGGCGAGGGGCAACGCGCCCCCGGCGGCGTAACGCTCGTGCAGGAGGGCAACTATCTTCCCCATATAGCTCTTGGGAGCAACCGGTCCGAGCGATAAATCGTCATCCACGCCGGGCAGTGCCGCGCCGCCGGACGTATGCAACAAGTATCCTTTCTCGGTGATGGTGAATGTAGCGAGCTGAAGGCTCGGGCTGCGGAAGATCTCTTTCAGGCGCGTCCAATCCGCCGTATTGTCGGGGCAGACCGTAAGCGCCTCGGCGATGGAGCCGATGATTTGTTTGCCGATAGAGCCGTCGGCGCGGAGCGTAACCAATGCTCCGACATTGTCGCGGGTGCGGTACATGCGCTCTATAATTTCGTAATCGTACCCTTCGGCAACGATTATTCCCCTGTCGAGAGCGCCCTTGTCTAAAAGCCGCTGCGCAACTGCGGCGTGAAAGGCGCGGAAGATATTGCCCGCTCCGAAGTGTATCCAAAAGGGCGCGGATGCCGTTCGCTCGCGCATTGCGTTTACGTCAAACGCCGGCAGAGCCCAGCCTTTCGCCTCCCATACCTGCCGGCAGTCAAATACAGACTTATCCAATCGCATATCGTAATCGTTTGTTCAGGTTTGTATGTACATCGGGTTTATTCGTCGCAAAGGTAGGTATTTATGTCGGAATACGTGCAAACATACGGAGTTTCAAACGAGAGCGCGCGACACGGAAGATACGTCCGTGCGGAGCGCGTCCGGGCTTGCACTATTTTGTCCGTTCAGGTCGTGTAAAGCATGACCCCATATTAAGGGTACCCTTAATATGGGGTCATGGGTACCCATAACCCCATATAAAGCTTTGCAAAACCTAAGCTTATGCACGGCGTTGATTATCAATACGTTACGCGAAAGCGAGCTTGCACTATTTTAACATGTGCGGGGCAGGGCGGCCGTTTTGACCCGCCGGCGCTTTGCGGGAGACGGCATAGAGCCCCGCGAAGGTTAACAATCCGTTGAGCATAAGGAGCTCGTAGCCGAAACGATACCCGAAGAGGCGGGTTGTAAGGCAATCGGCCGCGAAGCATACGAGCGGCGAGGCGACGGCGATTACAGGCACGTAACGTCCGCGGGGAACGCGATGCGCGAGCAAGGCGAACGCAAACAAGCCGAGCAAGGGCCCGTATGTATAGCCGCAAAGAGTGTATATAAAGTCGATTACCGACTTTGTCCCGGCGTTCCCTACGGCAATAATCACCGCCGCGAAAGCCGCCGCCATAACGGCGTGTACCCGCCGCCGGAGCGTCTCGTTCGTCTCGTCGCGGAGGATGTCGACGCAGACGGTGGTTGTCAGGGCGGTTAGTGCGGAGTCGGCTGTGGAGCACGACGCGGCGACAATACCTAAGGTGAAGAGCGCCGTAACCGACTCTCCGAGTCTCCCCGTGGCGGCAAATGAGGTCAGCAGCTCGTCTCCGGCGGGCAGCGCGACCCCGTCTTTTGCGCAGAGTAAGGAGAGCAATACGCCCAGAAAAAGGAAGAGGAGGTTGACCGGGATGAATGCAATGCCGTAGCTGCACATATCTTTTTGCGCCGCGCGAAGCGATTTGCAGGTCATGTTCTTTTGCATTATATTCTGGTTTAACCCCGTCATCACAATCACTATGAACGCGCCGGAAAGGAATTGTTTCCAAAAGTATTGTTTGGATAAAGGGTCGCCGAAGACGAACCATTGCGCTCTTTTGTCGGCGCATACGGTGCTCACGGCTTCGCGCAAAGACAAGCCCAACGCCGCCGACACCTTATATATAATGATGCATAAGGCGAGGAGCATGCATGCCGTTTGCAGGCTGTCGGTGCGCACGAGCGTGCGTATGCCCCCGCGCCGGGTGTAGAGCCATATCAGAAAAACGAGGCAGAGGACGGTTAGGGGGAAAGGTACGGCGAAGCGCGAGAGCACATATCGTTGCAAGATTATACACACGACAAAGAACTTCACCGCCGCCCCCGTCAGCTCGGAGAGGAGAAAGAACGCCGCGCCGGTTATGTGTGCGCTTCGTCCGAGCCGCCGGGAGAGGAAGCCGTAGATTGTTGTAAGGTTCAGGCGGTAATATACGGGCAGGAGCACGAACGCCACAACGGCGTAGCCGGCGATGAAGCCGAGGCAGGTCTGCATATACGTCATGCCGATTGTGTTGACCGTTCCCGGCACGCTTACAAACGTTACGCCGGAGATGCTTGCGCCGATCATGCCGAACGCAACCATAAACCACGGCGAGCTGTTTCCCGCCCGAAAGAATGCGTTATTGTCGGTCCGGCGCTCCGTCAGGCGGGCGGAGAGGAGAAGAAGGGCGAAGTAGAGGGCGGCGGTAATGAGGATTGTCATGGGTCGGATTAATAAGGTGCGGGCGGATATGGTTGTTTATTTGGGGGTTATGGAGCGCAACAGAGCGACCGCTTCCCCGACGGAATTGACGTTCTCGACGTGCATCAACCTGCGCCCGTTTATCTCTTTGAACCGGCAGCGGCGTGCGTTCCGGGCGACGAAATCGAGCACTCCGCCGAACGTCCGGCTCCGGTAAAATGCCGAGTCGGGGGAACTTACGAACTGCATGTTGAGCAGTCCCGAGCGGAGAATTATCTTTTCGCAGCCCAGTCGTCGTCCGTATCGGCGGAGCAGGACAACATTCATCAGCTCTTCTCCCTCGTGCGGAACGGGTCCGAAACGGTCGACGAGTCGGCTCCGGTACGCGGCAAGCTCCTCGTCGGACTGTATGTTGTCGAGCTCGCGATAGAGGAGGACGCGCTCCGACGAGCCGGGCACGTATTGGTCGGGGAAATACATTTCGAGGTCGCTCTCTATGGTGCAGTCGTCGGTGAAGTTGTGTTCGCCGCCCCGCTGTTCGTTCTCTTTAACCTCTTCGGAGTAGAGGTCTTTGAACTCCTGATCTTTTAATTCGGTTACCGCCTGCGTGAGTATCTTCTGATAAGTCTCGTATCCGAGGTCTTCGATAAATCCGCTTTGCTCCGTTCCGAGCAGGTTTCCGGCTCCTCGTATGTCGAGGTCTTGCATAGAGAGAGCGAAGCCGGCGCCGAGTCCGGCAAAGGTTTCGACGGCGTTCAACCTGCGGCACGCCTCTGCGGGAAGTGAGGACAGGGGCGGCGCGAGCAAATAACAGAACGCCTTGCGGTTACTTCGTCCGACCCGTCCGCGCATTTGATGGAGGTCGGAAAGCCCGAAGCGTTGCGCGTCGTTGATAATTATCGTGTTGGCGTTAGGTATGTCGACTCCGTTCTCAACTATGGTTGTCGAGAGCAGGAGGTCGTAGTCGTAGTTGATAAATCCGATGAGTATCCGCTCCAGTTCCTCGCTGTTCATCTGTCCGTGCCCTATTGCGACGCGGCAGTCGGGCACCGCTCGCTTAATCATTGCAGCTATTTCGGGCAGGTTGTTAACGCGGTTGTTGACAAAGAATATCTGTCCGTTGCTGCTCATCTCGAAGTTGATGGCGTCGGCAATAAGCTGTTTGTCGAACGTTGTAACGGTTGTGGCGATAGGGTAGCGGTTGGGGGGCGGGGTGCGCATTATGCTCATATCCCTTGCGCCCATTAGCGAGAACTGCAGCGTGCGCGGTATAGGCGTGGCGGACATGGTTATGGTGTCGATATTCGTCTTCAGCGTCCTTAGCTTCTCCTTTACGCTTACTCCGAACTTTTGCTCTTCGTCGATAATCAACAAGCCCAAATCGCGCCATTTCACCGCCTTGTTTATCAGTTTATGAGTACCTATGAGTATATCGACACGCCCCGCCTCAAGGTCGGCTAAGATTTCCTTTGCCCTCTTGACCGAGCGCCCCCGGGACAGGTATTCGACGGTTACGGGAAAACCGCTCAACCGGGCTTTGAACGTCTGATAGTGTTGGAATGCGAGCACGGTTGTGGGTACGAGCACCGCCACTTGTTTGCCGTCCAAGCAGGCTTTGAACGCCGCGCGCACCGCCACTTCGGTCTTGCCGAAGCCCACGTCGCCGCATATCAGGCGGTCCATAGGGCGGTCCGACTCCATATCGGTTTTCACCTCTTGCGTTGTCCGCAATTGGTCGGGCGTGTCCTCGTAGAGGAATGATGCCTCTAATTCGTGTTGCAGATAGCTGTCGGGGGAGAAGGCGAAGCCTTTCTCGTGGCGGCGTTTGGCGTATAGCTTTATCAGGTCGCGCGCCACATCCTTTATTCTCCGCTTGGTGTTCTCTTTAAGGCGCTCCCAGGCTCCTGTGCCGAGCGTCGACAGGCGCGGGGGTTCGCCGCTGTCCCCGCTACGGTATTTGGATATCTTATATAGCGAATGGATGGATACGTCGACGATGTCGCCTCGTTGATATATAAGGCGTATCTCCTCTTTATAACCCTTGCCGGTAGGTTTGCGAACCAAGCCTCCGAAGCGCCCGATGCCGAAGTCGATATGCACAAGATAATCGCCGGGCACCATCTCCATCAGCTCTTTCATAGTTAGCGACATCTTGCCCGCCCTCACCTTATCCGACTTCAGGCTGTACTTATGAAAGCGGTCGAAGATTTGATGATCGGTGAAGAAGCAACAACGGAGATTGTTGTCGACGAAGCCTTCGTGTAATATCCCGCGCACGGCGACGGGCATATTGACCGGGGCGGAGCGTGCGTCCGTGTCGTCCTGAGTGGTGATTATCTCGTTCAACCGCCGATGTTGCTTGTCGCTATCGGCAAGGATATACGTCTTGTAACCCCGCTTTTGGTAATCGGCGAGCGTGGTTTTGAGCAGGGGAAAGTTTTTATGAAAGAGCGGCTGGGGGGAGATATTGAACTCTACGACCGCTTGCGGCGCGTCGGGCGAATGGTGTCCGAACGTTATCCGGCGCAACCTCGCCACGTCGCTTACAAAGTCGGACGGGGAGCAAAACATCATCTCGCGGCTCATCTGCCGGCGTATCTCGTCTTGTTCCGACTCGTCAGCGCCGGCGAGCTTATCCGTTATCGCTTGCCGCGTGAAGCCCTCTTCGTAGATGCTCCGTATCTTGTCGCGCACGAAAGAAAGGTCGCCCGCGATAAACAAACTGTCGGCAGACAGGAACGACGTGAACGGCATACGCTCCCCGTCGGACGGGGCGAGAGAGGGCAAGATACGCACTTCCCGTTTGCGTTCCTTAGACAGTTGCGTGTCAAGTTCGAATGTACGGATGGAGTCGACCTCATTTCCAAAGAAGTCTATACGGAACGGAAGCGGCGAGGAATAGCTGTATACATCGACTATGCCCCCGCGAACGGCGACTTGTCCGGGCTCGTATACGTAGTCGACACGTGTGAAGCCGAGCGCGCAGAGCTGATGTTCGAAGCCGGTTATGCCGAGCTGTTGCCCCGTCTCTACACGTATCAGCCGCGAGGAGATGTCGTCTTTTTTTGCCGTCAACTCCGCCAGCGCCGCCGGATAAGTTACAACGACGGTCGGGCGCGACGTACTCCCGTCCCCGTCCCGTCCGCCGGTCAGACGCGAGAGCACCTCTGTCCGGAGCACTTCGTTCCCCGCGTCGCGTTGCGCGTATTTCGCCGCCCGCTTATACGAAGAGGGGAAAAAGAGGGCGGTCTCCTCGCCGGTCAGATGAACCAAATCGTTATATGCGTACCCCGCCGAGTCGTCGTCGGGGAGCACGAGAACGATTGTCCCGGAGCGGTATACCCCGGCTAACGCCCCGACAACGACGGGCAGAGCGCCGCACTCAAGTCCGCTCAAATAAAGCGAGCGCACGCTTTTGTCGCCCAGCGCACGCACTACGGCACGCACCTGCGGACATTTCGCGTAAAGTTGCAACAGGTCTTTAAGCTCCATTAGCCCCGACGCCCGAGCCGCCTTACGGCTTGGGATATCTGCGTGTAAAACCGTCGAGACGCATGCGGATAACGCCGAAGAGCGCTTCGCCGAAGATACCTCCCGACATCTTGCTTACGCCTTCTTTGCGATTGACAAATACGACGCTGACCTCCTTTATCTTATAACCCATTTTGTACGCCGTGTATTTCATCTCTATCTGAAAGGCGTAACCCTTGAACCGTATCTTGTCTAACGCCATCCGTTCGAGCACCCGGCGGCGGTAACAAACGAAGCCGGCGGTCGTGTCGTGGACGGGTATGCCCGTTATTAACCGGACGTAGAGCGACGCGCTATACGACATCAGGATGCGCCCCAAGGGCCAATCAACCACGTTTGCGCCCGACAGATAACGCGAGCCGACGGACAAATCGTAACCCTCTTCGGCACATGCGGCATACAGACGGGGCAGGTCGGCGGGGTTGTGACTAAAGTCGGCATCCATCTCGAATATGTATTCATAATCGCGTTCGAGCGCCCAACGGAAGCCCGCGATGTACGCCGTGCCGAGCCCTAACTTGCCCTCGCGCTCCAATAAATATAACCGTCCGGCGCACTCGTCCGCCATTAGCTTG
>JAJPZE010000036.1 GCA_021204565.1 Prevotella sp.
TACCACCGGAACGACCTACGACTGCAACTCCAAGAAATGACTATAATCCGTCGTGCCTTTCGCCTCCGATACGATAACACCGCACACCTCGTTCCTGTAAAACATTTTTCACAGCTCTTTCTCACGACACGACTCCTCGCCGCTCGATCCTACCAACAAACTGTAACCGCGCCCGCGAGACTCCTCCTCTATTCCGCTCAACACCGACGAGAAATAATAATGTGTCAACTCCGGCAACACCACGCCGATTATCTTCAACACACGACGTTGGCGAAGAGAAGACGCAAACATATTTACCCGGAAATTATGACTCCGAGCGTAAGCGTGAATACGGTCACGAAGACCCTTGCTTATACGCGGGCTATCACGCAACGCTCTCGACACTGTCGCCGCCGTTACACCAAACTCCCGAGCTATGTCTTTTATCGTTATCGACCTCTCCCCTTCCGACATGATTGCCAAAAACACGTAGGATACACAAAAGTAGATAACTGTCAATTCATACGGCATATTCTTTTACACCTTAATTAAACTATTGTGTGTGTAAACGTTTGCGCATTATGGCGGACATATAACATTTATTTCCGGCGTAATAAAATACCGACTCCCGATCAATAATTTAGGATGGTTGCAGTCAGCGGAAGTATTTATTTCCAGACATTACACGCCGAAGAGAGGAAGACAAATATTTGAGACAATACGTGCAGAAAAGGCGCGTATTTGTTTGGCTGTTTCGTTCCGCCTTGTTACTTTTGACCGCGCATTATTCCGACGCGCTATGATTATGGCTGAATATCTCGTTTACAACCAATGGGCGACGTGGCTTATTGTTGCGGCATTGTGCCTGATTATCGAGCTCGCCTCTTTCGATTTTTATATTTCTTGTTTCGCTCTTGGTGCTTTCGCCGCGTTGTTGGTTTCGCTGACGGGGCTGCCTTTCTGGGCGCAAGTGGTTGTCTGGGCGGTGTTCTCCGTATTGAGCATCTGTTTCGTACGCCCCGCGCTGACCCATTTTCTGCACCGAAAGGCGCACAAGCGCGAGTCGAACGCCGACGCCCTGATTGGCAGACGCGGGGTTGTAACCGAACCTATACGCGCCGGAGGGTACGGATACGTTAAGATTGACGGCGACGAATGGCGGTCGGTTACGGCGGACGGGACGGCAGTTGAAACGGGCGCGCGTGTTGAGGTGCTTTCCCGCGAAAGTATAATCTTGACCGTCCGTGTCGTGTAAGCGAACAACCTTAACTGCGGAATTATCAATATTAAAACAAATAAACATTATGGTCACAACCTACGTAATCATCATTGTAATCGTCCTTTTGGTACTGCTCTTTATCAAGAAAGCGGTGGTTATCATCCCGCAATCGGAGACGCGGATTGTAGAGCGCTTGGGCAAATATTACAGCACTCTTCAGCCGGGAATTAATGTAATAATCCCGTTCATAGACAAGCCGAAGAGCGTCATAACCATCGTTCGCGGGCGGTATGTATACTCCGATTGTATCGATTTACGGGAGCAGGTGTATGACTTCGCCAAGCAAAACGTCATCACCAAGGACAACATACAGATGCAGATAAATGCGCTGTTGTATTTCCAGATCGTAGATCCGTTCAAGTCGGTTTACGAAATAAACAATCTGCCGAACGCGATAGAGAAGCTGACGCAGACCACATTACGAAATATCATCGGCGAGCTGGAGCTCGACCAGACCTTGACTTCGCGCGACACCATCAATGCAAAGCTCCGCATAGTACTCGACGACGCGACGAACAAGTGGGGCATCAAGGTCAACCGCGTGGAGTTGCAAGACATCACGCCTCCCGAGAGCGTGCTCACCGCGATGGAGAAACAGATGCAGGCCGAGCGTAACAAACGCGCCACGATACTCACCTCCGAAGGGCAGAAGCAAGCCGTAATTCTCCAGTCGGAAGCGGAGAAAACATCAGCCATAAACGTGGCGGAAGCATCGAAACAAGCGGCAATACTCCAAGCCGAAGCGCAGAAACAATCAGCCATCCTCCGCGCAGAAGGCGAAGCGGAGGCACGTGTGCGCAAAGCCGAAGCGGAGGGGGTAGCGATAGAGAAGATCGCGGCGGCGGTGGGCAAGAGCAGCAACCCGGCCAATTATCTCCTCGCTCAGAAATACATACAAATGCTCCAAGAGCTTGCCTCAGGCGACAAGACGAAGACCGTTTACCTGCCTTACGAAGCGACGAACCTGCTCGGGTCGATCGGCGGAATAAAGGAGCTGTTCAAAGCCGAGTAATATCTTGCAGATGAAGATACTCATTATGACGGGGGCGCGGCCTAACTTTATCAAGGTTGCGCCTCTGATTTACGCCGCCGACAACGCGCGGAAAGCCGGGCGGGACATAACATACACCCTTGTTTACGCCGGCAGCGAAAGCGACAAGACATTGGAGCCGACGCTCTTCGACGACCTGCAAATAGCGCCGCCGGCGGTGTTCCTCGGCGTTGACAACCGCGATACGATAGAGATTACAAGCAGGGTGATGGAGCGCATGGAGCGGCTTCTGACGGCGGAGAAAACGGACGTTGTAATTGTCGTCGACGACCTCGCGTCGACCATGGCAACCGCTATAGTGGCGAAGAAACACGGCATCCGGCTGGCTCACCTCGTAGCCGGCACGCGCAGCTTTGATATTAACATGCCCAAGGAAATCAACCGTTTGGTGATTGACGGACTATCCGATTATCTCTTTACGGCCGGCTCCGTACCCGGCACCACCGCCCCGCAAGCGAAGATATATAATGTAGGGAACATCCTCCTCGATACGCTCCGGCACAACATCCCCCGCTTCCGGCGGCCGGCAATCATCGACGAGCTGAACATCGCCGGCGGTGAATACATCGTCCTTACCGTTAACCGGCGCAAGCTGTTAGCCGACGTATCGAACCTCAAGTCGATGCTCGACGCGATGGCGGAGAGCGCGGCGGGTATCCCGATACTTGCTCCGCTAAGGGACGAGGCGGGAGAAGTGATTGCTCCGCTTCATATAAAAGGAATACGCATATTGCCCCCGTTGGGATACACGGAGTTCGGTTGGCTGACCCTGCACGCCCGCGTCATCATCACCGACAGCGGCAATGTGGCGGAAGAGGCAACATTCAATTCCGTGCCGTGCATCACGCTCAACAACTATACGGAGC
>JAJPZE010000106.1 GCA_021204565.1 Prevotella sp.
ACACTCGACGGGTTGGGATACAGATAGTCGTAGACGAGGCTGTTGTAGATACGGTTGTACCCCTCCCACCAGTCGTCGGTCTCCTCATTCTTCACCTTATTTATCTTGTCGTAGAAGCTGAAGTCCATCACCGACTTAAGGTTGCTGTTGATTTCAGCTACTTTCGAATCCTTCTGCCAAGTGGCTGTATATGCCGGTTCGGTTACCCACGTCTCCCCTACGACGTTAAAATTAGGGTACTCCGAGTTGAGCGTATCCATCCAGCGCGCCATTGCTTTTGCGTCCGCATACGGGTAGGTGTCCATACGTATGCCGTCGATACCTATTGTCTCTATCCACCATACGCTGTTTTGTATGAGGTAGGTCATAAGGTGCGGGTTCTCTTGGTTCAGGTCGGGCATCGACGAGACGAACCAGCCGTGTACGGTCTCTTTAAGGTCGATGTCGCTACGATACGGGTCGACAATCGGCGTCAGCTTATAACTCGTTTGCAAGAACTTATTGTTCACCGATACGTCGCCTGTCGTTTCGTCTTTCGTCAGGCATTCCGGCAGGTTGAGCCAATCTTTCGAAGGCAGATCCCTTAACCACGGATGGTCGAAGCCACAGTGGTTGAAGATCATATCCATAACTACTTTCAGCCCCTTCGAGTGCGCCTCGTCGACAAGCTTGCGGTACTCTTCATTGGTGCCGAAGCGCGGGTCGACGCGGTAATAATCCGTAGTTGCATACCCGTGATATGTGCTGAAACCGAAGAAGTCGGATGAGTTATTCTCGAGCACGGGCGTAAGCCAGAGAGCCGTTACCCCAAGCTCGTTGAAGTAGTCAAGATGTTGGCGGATGCCCTCGATATCACCTCCGTGCCTCAGGCTGGGCTCGTTACGGTCGGTCTTATACGGCTTCATACCCTCCTTTATGTCGTTGTTCGACGGGTCGCCGTCGGCAAAGCGGTCGGGCATAAGCATATAGAGAACATCGGCGTTAGTGAAGCCGACGTGCTCCTCGCCGCTCATCTCGCGCGCCTTGAGTTGGTACGTTACTTTCTTCACCGCCTTACCGAGCGTGAACTTTAAGGTCATTCCGCCCGGCTCTGCATCCTTTATGTTGAGATATATGAACAGATAATTGGGGCTGTCGAGGCGCACAAGACTGTCGACGACAACGCCGGGATAATCCGTCGTTACCTCTGCTTCGCGTATGCCTTCGCCGTGCACCATAAGTTGCAAGACGGGATTTTTCATGCCGGCGAACCAGTCTGCCGGGTCGATACGATCGATAGTTACAGCCGCGTTCATCATAGTGAATGTAAGCAATAAACCGAGAAATAATGCTGTTCGTTTCATCGTCTTCTTGTATTTGTTGAGGTTAGTTATGAATAATCAAAGCGCTTTGTGCGGGCACGCTTACGCTCTTTCCTTTGACCGTGCCGAGTCCGTTACAGTCGATTGTCCGGTCCCGGCAGACGACGGTATACTTCCCCTTAGGGATGCTGACAGTTTGCTCCGTGCGTGCCGAATTGAGAACTACAATGATGTCTTTCCAACTGTCGCCGCCGGCATTACCTGACAAGCGGAACGCCACGAGGTTATCATTTCCGGGCAAGAACGTCAGGTGCTCCCTCACGCCGTCTGCCGTTCCGAGCCGGAATGCGGGGTGGTTTCGGCGTAGCGAAATAAGGCGCGAATAATATTCGAACACCATTGGATACTTCTCCAGATTTGTCCAATCGAGCCGGTTAATCTCGTCGGGCGAGCAGTAGCTGTTGTGCACGCCTTTCTTGTCGCGTAACATCTCTTCGCCGCAAAGCATAAACGGAATGCCCTGCGAGGTGAACACAGCCGTCTGGGCAAGCAAGTCGAGACGAATCAATTCCTCATCTGTTATGCCGGGTATGCTTGCCCGAAGCCGGTCGACAAGGCACATATCGTCGTGACAGCTCACATATGCAATCATCTGTCCGGGCTCCTCAGCCCAAGCCTGAGTGCTGTAATTGACTTTCGTCATATCAACTTGCGGGTGGCTTATGGCGCCCGCAATGCCGAATTTAACGCTTTCCGTGCTTCCCGCCAGCCCGGCTAAGAACGCGCCTTTACTGTCGTCGTCGAACGGTCCGCGTAAGGCGTCGCGCAGCTCGTCGCTAAATGCGGCGATGTGCGGCATACGGTTTACCGCCGCTTTCACTGCGAGCAAGTCCTGCGGGCAGGCACAAGAGCCGGCGCTCCAGCCCTCTCCGTAGATGAATGCTTTGCCGAATTTGGCTTGCAAGGCGTCGCGTATGGCGTTCATCGTGGCTATGTCGTGCACGCCCATAAGGTCGACGCGGAACCCGTCGATGTGATATTCGTCCATCCAATACGTCATCGAACGAATCATGAAATCCCTCATGCCGGGCTTCTCGCTCGCCGTTTCGTTGCCGCATCCGGACCCGTCAGAGTACCGTCCGTCTTGGGTTTTGCGATAAAAATAATCGGGATAGGTGCGCTGAAAGTTGCTGCCGCCCACGTCGTTAGTATGATTGTATACAACGTCTAACACCACATCGATGTCCGCCGCATGTAACGCCTTGACCATCTCTTTGAACTCTTTTATACGTGTTGCGGGGTTGTAAGGGTCGGTCGAATATGAGCCCTCGGGCACGTTGTAGTTCATCGGGTCGTACCCCCAGTTGTACTGAGGGGTGTCGAGACGTGTCTCGTCGACCGTCGCGAAATCGAACGAAGGGAGGATATGCACTGTGTTTATCCCGAGCTTTTTCAGGTGTTCGATGGCTTTTGGCTCCGTTAGGGCGAGGAATTTGCCCTTATGTATGATGCCCGACGAGGGGTCGATAGAGAAGTCGCGATGGTGCAATTCGTAAATCACGCGGTCGCAAGGGAGCTTCTCGGAGATATTGTCCCGGTCGGTGTCCCAGCCGTCGGGGTCGGTCTCGCGCATATCTATGATTGCCGCTCTCCTGCCGTTTACCCCTACGGCTTTTGCGAAGACGCCCGGCGTCTCCCCTTGTCCGATGTCGAACGTATAGAACTTTCCCTTCATATCGCCCTCTATCGCGGCGCAGAATTTCTCACGTCCCGCCTTGCTCATCGTTACGACTTGCTCCGGCTCTGCCGTCATCGCGTCGGCATAGATACGCACTACGACGTTGCTTGCCGTGTCCGGAGCGAACAGGC
>JAJPZE010000218.1 GCA_021204565.1 Prevotella sp.
CACCACGCTCATAGAGGACGACGCGTCGCTTATCTTCGCCAACCCGGCGCTCTTGTGCAATGTTGCAAGCAAGACAATTGCGCTCAATTATATGAATTATATGGCGGGCGTGAACTGTCTGAGCGCCTCATACGATTTCAATGTGCTCAGTCGGGGCAACGTCGCCGTGTCAGCGCAATATATCGGTTACGGCAGTATGAAAGAGACGGATGCCGGCGGGAACATCACCGGCTCGTTCAATGCAAAGGATATTTCTTTTGCCGGATACTTCGCATACCTGCTTAACGACTATTTCTCCGCCGGTATCGCGCTTAAATTCATCACCTCTTACATCGCCGATTACAACTCTATCGGCATCGGTGTCGACCTCGGGCTTAACTATTTCAACCCCGACAACGAATGGTCGGCATCTATCGTAGCGAAGAACCTCGGCGGACAAGTGAAGGCATATAACGAGGATTACGAGCCGATGCCGATTGACGTGCAGGCGGGGGTGAGCAAACGATTGATACATACGCCGATACGGCTGAACCTCACGTTTGTCGACCTCAACCATCTCAACTATTCGTTTATACGACATGTCGTTATCGGCGCCGACTTGCTCCTTCCGTATAATATATGGCTTGGAGGAGGGTATAATTTCCGGCGTGCGAAGGAGATGCGCGTCGGCTCGGGAGACAACGAGAGCGCACACGGAGCGGGGTTGTCGTTCGGGGGAGGTATTAACTTGAACCGCTTCGGAGTGAATTTTGCGTGGGGCAAATATCACGTCGGGAGTTCGAGCATCATTGTCAACGTCGCTTATAAGTTATAAAAACGGATGAAGAAAATAACGGTGGCGATTGACGGGTACTCGTCTTGCGGGAAGAGTACAATGGCGAAGCAACTCGCACATACGTTAGGTTATATCTACGTTGATACCGGGGCTATGTACCGCGCCGTAACGCTCTACGCTTTGCAACATAATCTCTTTTGCCCCGACGGAACTATATGCGAGCGGGAGTTGAACGCGCGTATGAGCGAAGTAAAAATCGGATTTCAATATAATTCCTCTACCGCACGGGCTGATACATATCTATGCGGCGTGAATGTAGAGCGCGATATTCGGGGTATGGATGTGTCGGCGCACGTCAGCACGATATCAGCTCTCGGCTTTGTTCGCGAGGCGTTAACAGCACAACAAAGAGAGATGGGGCGCGGCAAGGGCGTGGTTATGGACGGGCGCGATATAGGCACAACTGTCTTTCCCGATGCCGAATTGAAAGTCTTTGTCTCCGCCTCGCCGGAGATAAGAGCTTGGCGGCGATATGACGAATTAACGGCAAGGGGAGTGTCCGCAGACTTTAATGAAATTCTCGAAAATGTGAAACAACGAGATTATACCGACACTCACAGACAGATAAGCCCCCTAAGGCAAGCACCTGACGCTTTGTTCCTCGACAACAGCAACATGACGCGAGAGGAGCAAAATGCTTGGCTCGAAGAGCAAGCCAAGAGAATAATCAACTCTTAATTGCGGATAATTCGCCCTGTCGGGTTAGTGCTTCGTCCAACCCGGCTTGTGCCTTTCGGCGAGCTCAGAAGCCATATCCTCTATGCGCAAGCCCTTGCTCGTGAGCAGGACAATGAGGTGATAGAGCATATCGCTACCCTCATAGATAAGCCGCTCGTTTGTGCCGTTCACCGCTTCTATAACTAACTCCAGCGCCTCTTCACCCACTTTTTGAGTCATACGGTTCAGCCCGTCGCGGAACAAAGATGTGGTGTACGAGCCCTCCGGCATCTCTTTATACCGCGTCTCTATGAAGTCGTTAAGCTCCGAAAGAAACAACAGCGGATTGGCTTTGTTCGTCTCTCCCCAGCACGTATCCGTGCCCTTATGACACGTCGGACCGGCGGGATGAACCGTTACGAGCAAAGCGTCAGCGTCGCAATCCGCCTTAATATCCACAAGGTGAAGATAGTTGCCGCTTGTCTCGCCCTTTGTCCAAAGCGCTTGCCGGGAGCGGCTCCAAAATGTTACGAGCTTCGTATCAACGGTCTTTTGGTACGCCTCGCGGTTCATATAACCCAACATCAACACTTTCAGCGTTGCGGCATCCTGCACTATTGCGGGTACCAATCCGCCCGCCTTATCGAAATCTATAATCATATTCTGACGTTTATTTGTTCTTTTAAAAGATATTGTTTGAGCTCGGGGATACGTATGTCGCCGAAGTGAAAAACGCCGGCGGCGAGCGCCGCGTCCGCCTTTCCAATAGTGAATACATCGCGGAAATGCTCCGCCTTACCCGCCCCGCCCGATGCAATAACCGGTATTGGAAGGGTTGTTGCGAGGCGTGCGACGGCATCGTTAGCGAACCCGTTGCGCACGCCGTCGTGGTTCATAGAGGTGAATAATATCTCCCCCGCGCCGCGCTCCGAAGCCTCTTTCGCCCAATCGAAAAGGGTGCGCCCGGCGGGTACGCGCCCCCCGTTGACATAACAACGCCATACACCGTCTGCCTCACGACGCGCGTCGATTGCAACCACGCACACCTGTGAGCCGAAGCGCGAGGCGATGTTGTCAATCAGTTCGGGGCGTCTCAACGCCGCGCTGTTGATACTTACTTTATCCGCCCCCGCGGCGAGCAAACGCTCCACATCATCCGTTTCGTTCACTCCCCCGCCGACCGTGAACGGGATATTCACCGCCTCGGCTACGCGCCGCACAACGTCGGTGAATGTCTTGCGCCCTTCATGGCTCGCGGTGATGTCGAGGAATACGAGCTCGTCCGCCCATTGAGAGCTGTACATCCGTCCGAGCTCCACGGGGTCGCCCGCGCTACGCAGATTGACGAAACACGTCCCCTTGACGGTCTGTCCGTCCTTAACGTCGAGACAAGGAATTATTCTCTTTGCAAGCATCTGTCCGCTAATTCGTTCATATCAATGCGCCCCTCGTATATTGCCTTGCCGAATACGACGGCGGGCACGCCCGCGTTCGACAGCGCCTCAATATCGGCGATACGGCTCACGCCCCCGCTTGCAATAAGCCGGCACGAGGGGAACCGACGCATTACATCCTTATATAAACCGATTGCCGTACCGCCGAGCATACCTTCCCTGCCTATATCCGTGCAAAGCACGTTGCGTGTCGCTGCGGCTATCAAGCGGG
>JAJPZE010000150.1 GCA_021204565.1 Prevotella sp.
CTACAAACGTGAATGCATATTATTATAAGTTGGATGCATTCAATTACGAAGTAAACGACCAACTCGTCGAAGGCGAGGCGCAGACACGCTTCACCTGGAACGTACGCATACAAGCGAGCCTTATGTTGCCCTACGGCATCTCCGTTCAGGCGAACGGCAGATACAACTCGCGCCGGGCGATAACGCAGGGATACCGCCCAGCGATGTGCTTTGCCGACCTCGGCGTGCGCAAGAGCTTCTTTAATAAAATGCTTGTTCTGACGGTCAACTGCCGCGACTTATTCGACTCACGCGCTTGGAAGAGCGTTACTCAGAGCGACACTTATTGGCGGCGTCAGGTAAACCGGCGCAACTCGCGCAATGTGTCCTTTACCCTCACTTGGAACTTCGGCAACGCGAAAAACAACAAGAAACGGGGGCGCGAGAACAACGGCGGGGACACCGGCGAAGACGACAATTACGGCTCCGACGACGTATAACAGCCGCGCCGTCTAATTACGGTTATTGCCGAAAATCCTTAATAAATAAAGGAACAGATTAACGAAATCGAGGTAGAGCGACAACGCTCCGAGCAACGCTATTCGTTGGTTCGTCTCCTCCGGGAAAACATCTTCGGCGAGCAACGCGCGTATCTTCTGCGTGTCCCAAGCGGTCAAACCGACGAACACGAGCACGCCTACATAGCTGATAATCATCTCCAAACCCGAGCTGTGAAGAAAGATATTAACCACCGAGGCGAGGATTAAGCCGATAAGCGCCATAAACAACAGCTTGCCGATAGAGCTCAAATCGCGTTTCGTAACCGCACCATACACCGACATCGCAGCAAACGTACCGGCGCAGATAAAGAACGTTTTGGCGAGCACAGCCGTAGTGAAGAGCAGGAAGATACTCGACAGAACGACCCCGTTGAGTATTGAATAACAGATGAAGAGCAGGGTTGCCGACGTGATTGACATCTTGTGCAAGCGCGACGTAAGCCATATAACCATCACCAGTTCGGCAACTATCAGCCCGAAGAAAATCAGTCTGTTGCCGAAGATTGAATAGATTAAAGCGGGGCTGTGAGCCACGCCGTACGCCGTTATTCCCGTTATGGCGAGCGCCATAGTCATCCATGTATACACCTTACGCATTACCGCCGGCAAAGCCACGCGCTTGCCTTCAGCCTCGTCAATCATTGTATAAAGCCTGTCCCTATCCATACTTATCTTGTGTTTATGCTTATATGTCTTCGCCTTTCGTGCAACAAAAATCGTGCCAATACCCCACATTGCATACCGCCGGATGCCATCCCGAACCGCATTAAAAACAGATTAAAATATGCAAGTAAACAGACGTTAATTGTGTTAATACAAGGGGTAGTGTGCAATGATTTTACTGTCGAAAAACCGCGTAAATTTAGGTCTCGTTTGACATCTCTACATATCAAAACGGATACGAATTTAGGTCGCGCCGGGCAAAACCCCCATAAATGACCCGCTCATTACTTAGTTCATGCCCCCTCATTATATAGGGTTTCGCGGGTCAAAACCCCGTGTTCATGCAGGTCAAAACCCCGTATTCTTGCAGGTCTGCAACTATATACCAATTATGTAAAAACACATAACAACCTCATTATCAGTACATTCCAAAAATCGCGAAAAATGACGCGAAACGCCCCGCCGTCAGCGTTACGCGAATTTCAAACGTTAAATTCGGACAGTGTGCAATTGTATTAACAGTGTATCTTTTTCTTAATTCAGGGTATATATGAGGTGTCTCGCAGTGCGGCGTCGTATTAAATTATCGCGCGTTTCTTCGCCTTTATGATTTTATCGTCGCATAATAGTTTGCGACAATATAATTTAATTATTAATCTACAGACTATTGACAAGTATGACATCATTAAGAGTGAAGCTGCGTCTTTCATTGTCGGGAAACCGACCGGGCGTTGTATATTATCAGATAATCCACCGGCGGACGGCACGGCAAATCCGAACGAAGTTCAAGGTGTTCCCGGACGATTGGGAGGCGATAAACGGGGACATCGCGGAGCGGGGCGACGAGTATCTTCAGACGGTTGTCCGGGGGATAAACGAAGATCTCAAATGTATCAACGAGGTTATCGCGGACTTGGAGCGCCGGGAGCGCGTTTACAGCGCCGATGATGTTGTAAGCGGGTATAGGTTGCGCCGTGGCGGATGTATGTTCTTCACGTTTATGGAGCGGATAATCGGCGAACTCCGGCAGGCGCGGCATAGCGGAACGGAGAAGAACTACCGCAGCGCCTTATGCAGCTTCCGGCAGTTCCGCGACAACAGGGATACCCCGGTTGCCGATATTGACCGGGCAATGATGGAGAGGTATCAGACGTTTCTCGCCGGTAGAGGCGTCTCGCCGAATACGGTTTCGTTTTATATGCGGGTATTGCGGGCGGTGTATAATCGTGCCGTTGACCGGGAGAGCATACCCGACAAACGCCCTTTCCGAACGGTGTTCACCGGCGTGGAGAAGACGTGCAAACGTGCGATATCACTCCCGGAGTTGCGGCGCATACGCTGTCTTGATTTGTCGCATTTGCCCGCGCTTGCATTCGCCCGCGACATCTTCTTTTTCCTTTTCCTTTGCCGGGGTATGTCGTTCGTTGATGCCGCGTATTTGAGAAAGGCGGATATGCGGTTCGGCATAATAACATATCGCCGCAGGAAGACGGGGCAAGTGTTGCACGTAAAGGTGGAGAAGGAGTTGCGCGCCATCATCAACCGCTACAAATCAAAGGGCTCAACTTATCTTTTGCCGATAATAACGGATACTGCGACGGACGAGCGAAGCCAATACGTAGGCGTTCTGCGGCGTATAAACAAGGGCTTGAAAGACGTGGGGGCAATGGCGGACGTATCCGTCCCGCTCACCACATACGTCAGCCGGCACTCTTGGGCAACTATTGCAAAACACAAGCAGGTGCCCATTTCCGTCATTTCGGATGCACTCGGGCACGACTCGGAAAACACGACAAAGATTTATCTCGCATCTATGGACAACACCGTTATCGACAACGTCAACAAACTCATCATAAGGGAACTAAAACCCGGCGCAGACGGACAATAGAGGCTCCGAAATCACGCGCCGCCGCCCCCGAAAGGACATAAAAAG
>JAJPZE010000104.1 GCA_021204565.1 Prevotella sp.
GACGCTTACACGCTTTCCAGGCGTGCCTCTTCAGCCACTCGAGCACCTTTCCTTGTCTTCTTTCCGGCACTGATTTATGGTGCGCGGAACACGATTGCAAAGGTATGCGTTCCGCCCTTTATATCAAAGAAAAAGAGATGATTTTTTAGTTGCTTCGTGCGTTGTTATTCCGCTCTTGACCTAATTTATTTCAACATGATGATTTTACTTAATTTATATGATGTATCTAATATTATACTGATTGCACACTCGCATATTTAACATTTGAAATTCGCATATTGCCGGCGGAGCACCATTTTGCGTCATTTTTCGCGATTTTCGGATGTGGTTGAAAATCAACAAGTTATGTATATATGCGTAATCGGAGCATAGTTGAAGACTTGCGTGAACACGGGGTTTTGCTCTCTGAAAGTACGGGGTTTGGGGCGATGAAACCCCGTGTAATGAGCGTGCAAGAACTAAGTTATGAGGGGGTCATTTATGGGGGTTTTGCTTCACGCAACCCAAGCCTGTACTCGTTTTGATATGTGGAGATGCCAAACGAGAGCTAAATATACACGCTTTTTGAGCATATATTTCGTTGCACACTATCCCTTATCTTAACATAATTAACGTCTATTCACGCGCTATTTTTAATTTGTCTTAACATAATTGATTATGTTGTCCGCCGGAGCGTACGAATACACTTCGGGCGGCGGGGAGCATATTGTGCAAACATCAATTTGTCGGGTCATAAAAATCAAATCCTTATATATTTCTTTGGTATTATATATGTTTGCATTACCTTTGCCGTCAAGTCAATTTGACACCATACGTACACAATGGCGGACAAGAAAAAGATAAAGAGAGCGCTCGTCTCGGTATATTGCAAGGACGGGTTAGACGGGCTTTTAGCGAAGCTGAACGCCGAAGGCGTGAGCTTTATATCAACCGGGGGGACGCGCAAATATATAGAATCATTAGGCTATGAATGCGAGGCGGTGGAGGCGGTAACGTCTTATCCTTCGATCTTCGGGGGGAGAGTGAAGACGTTGCACCCCAAGATTTTCGGGGGCATTTTATTCCGTCGCGACAACGAAGACGACCTGCGTCAGGCGGCGGAATACGATATAACGGCTATTGATTTGGTGATTGTCGACTTGTATCCGTTTACGTCGACGGTTGCCGGAGGTGCGCCGGAGACTGACATTATAGAGAAAATTGACATCGGCGGCATATCGTTAATCCGTGCGGCGGCTAAGAATTTCGAGGGCGTTACGATAGTTGCGAGCCGGGAAGAATATAGTTTGCTGGCGGGGATAATTGATAATCAGGGCGCACAGACCACACGCCGGCAACGTCGTGAGCTTGCCTGCCGCGCTTTCGAAGTATCGAGCAAATACGACACCGCCATACACGATTGGTTTGCTTCGACAAACCGATGACCTGTCGCCCGCGGCATAGAGAACAATTTTATAAGCAAACAAGAAGCAGAACGAATTAATAAATGGGACTTTTTTCATTCACTCGTGAGATTGCGATGGATTTGGGTACTGCCAACACCATCATCATAAGCAACGACAAAATAATAGTTGACGAGCCGTCGGTTGTCGCCCTCGACCGCCGCACCGATAAGATGATTGCGGTAGGGAGCAAAGCAAAGATGATGTACGAGAAGACCCACGACAACATCCGCACTATCCGCCCGTTGAAGGACGGCGTGATAGCCGATTTCTCCGCGTGCGAGCAGATGATGCGCGGTCTGATAAAGATGGCGCACCCGGGCAGGAGCTTATTTGCCCCGTCGTTGCGTATGGTGATTGGCGTGCCGTCGGGCAGTACGGAGGTGGAGCTCCGCGCCGTGCGCGACAGTGCCGAGCGTGCCGACGGACGTGATGTGTACCTTATCTTCGAGCCTATGGCAGCCGCTATCGGTATCGGTATCGACGTATTGGCGCCTGAGGGAAATATGATTGTAGATATCGGCGGAGGGTCGACGGAAATTGCCGTTATCTCTCTCGGCGGCATCGTCAACAACAACTCCATCCGCGTGGCGGGCGACGAGCTGACGAGCGATATACAGGATTATATGTCGCGCCAGCATAATGTCAAGGTATCGGAGCGTATGGCGGAGCGGATTAAGATAAATGTAGGTTCGGCGCTGACCGACCTGGGCGACGAGGCTCCCGAGAACTTTATCGTGCACGGTCCGAATCGTATTACGGCGTTGCCGATGGAGGTGCCTGTTTGTTATCAGGAGATAGCCCACTGCTTGGACAAAACCATAGCGAAGATAGAGAGTGCCGTGCTCTCGGCCCTTGAGCATACCCCGCCGGAGCTGTATGCGGACATCGTGAAGAACGGTATTTATCTTAGCGGCGGCGGAGCGTTGCTTCGCGGTTTGAGCAAGCGTTTGGCAGACAAGATAAATATCGAATTCCATATCTCCGACGACCCGTTGCACAGCGTGGCGAAAGGCGCGGGCATAGCTTTGAAGAACATAGACAAGTTCTCTTTCCTCAAGCGATAAGCCGTTTTGCGGGGCTTTATATCTCCCCGCCCGGAATGAAGAGAGCCCGCGAGAAAAACAAAACGTAGCGGGAGACGGGTTTCGGGCAAACCTTATAACAGACAATTTCGATGCGGCGACTGATTGCTTTATTGGTTAGAAACTATCATTACCCGCTGTTTCTGTTGCTTGAGATTGCAGGTATTGTATTGCTTGTCCGCCATAACAACTATCAGGGCAGCGTATGGTTTTCGTCGGCGAATGTTGTTGTGGGGAAATGCAACGAATGGAGCTCGACAGTTGTTTCATATTTTAATCTGCGCGAGACGAACAGCCGTCTGACGGCGGAGAACGTGCGTTTGGCGCGTGAGCTTGAGGGGGTTCGCGAGCGCGTGAGAGTATTGCAGACCGACAGTATGGCTGTGAAGGCGTCGGTGCCGGCGGGGTATCGCACTGTTAACGCGCGTGTGGTGGAGAGCTCTATAAGCCGGCGCGACAACCTGCTCACTATCGACAAAGGCTCCGCCGACGGCGTGAAGAAGAATATGGGTGTTGTGTCGGGAAGCGGCGCGGCGGGTATTGTTTATCTTGTCGGGACCCATTATTCCGTAGTTATTCCGCTGATAAACGACCAGTCGAATGTTAGCTGCTCGATACGCGACAGGGGATATTTCGGTTATCTTAGCTGGACGGGCGGCGACCCGCGTTATGCATATATGGAGGATGTTCCGCGTTATGCGCACTACCGCAAAGGGGACATCGTCGAGACCAGCGGCTTCTCTTCCGTCTTTCCGCGAGGCGTGGCGGTGGGTAAGGTGTTGTGCACTTTTAATTCGCCGGACGGCTTGTCGTACCGCATTAAAGTCGAGCTCGCGACCGACTTCGCCAAACTGTATGATGTGTGCGTCGTCGACAACAGCCGCACTCAGGAGCAATTGGAGATTTTGCGTGCGGCACAGGATTCGTTGTCTCGTCCGACCCGAATGAGATAAGTTTATGAACGGTAACGTGCTTCGAACGACATTAGGTTTGGTGTTGCTTGTTGTGGTGCAGGTGATGTTCCTCAACCGTATACATCTGTTCGGTGTCGCCACTCCGCTGTTGCTTGTCTACGCCGTTATTGTTCTCCCGTTAGATACTCCGCGCCCGGCGGCATTATTATTCGGGTTTGTGCCGGGCATAATCTCCGACGTCTTCACTAATACTCCGGGCGTGGCGGCAATCACCCTTACGGCGCTCGCCTTTATCCAGCCGGCTGTGCTCCGTTTGTTCGTTCCGCGCGACGTAGCGGATAATTTCGCGCCGTCGATAAAGTCGATGGGGGCGGCGAAATACATTGTTTACAGCCTTATCCTCACTCTGCTCAACTGCGTTTTGTTGTTCGCTATTGAAGACCTCGATCTCCATCATTGGCAACACTTGCTCTTGGATATTACGGGCAGTACGTTGCTCTCGTATCTGTTTATAATTACCTTCGAAAGCGTTCGCAAGGAATAAATGGGCAATCGGGAATATAGCGGACGCGGGTACGTCATCGGCGGTGTGGCGGTCGGCATTATCGTGATCTACATCATCCGCTTGTTCACTCTTCAATTGCTTAGCGACGACTATAAGCGCAATGCAGATTCTAACGCACTTCTCAAACAGATAAATTACCCCGCGCGCGGACTTATTTACGACCGCACGGGAGAGTTGCTCGTGTTCAATCAGCCGTCGTATAACATAATGGTTGTTATGAACGAAGAGGCGGGCAGACTCGACACAACGGAGTTCTGTAACGCGCTCGGCATAACGCGCGAATACTTTGACCGGCGTATGGCGGATATAAAAGACCGCTCGAAAAACCCCGGATATTCGCGTTATACACGCCAATTGTTCATCTCCCAACTCTCCGACAAGGAGTTCAGCGTCTTGCGGGAGAAGATGTTTCGTTTTCCCGGCTTTTACGTCGAGCGGCGCAGCATCAGGCAATACACCACCCCGTATGCCGCCCACGTGCTTGGTGATGTGGCGGAGGTGTCGCCCGCAGATATAGAAGAGGAGCGCGACTATTACCTGCCGGGCGATTTCATAGGCAAGCAAGGCGTGGAGAAGTCGTACGAGAAAGCGTTACGCGGGCAAAAAGGCGTGCAGATATTGCTTCGTGATGCGCACGGGGTTATACAAGGGCATTATATGGACGGGGCGTTCGACAGCCGGCCTGTTGCGGGGAAGAACCTCACGCTCGGCATTGACGCAAAGTTGCAAGCCCTGGGCGAGCGCCTTATGGAGGGGAAGATAGGGAGTATTGTAGCTATCGAGCCGGGCACCGGCGAAGTGCTCTGTATGGTCTCCTCGCCTACGTACGACCCGCGCCTGATGGTGGGGCGGCAACGGGGGAAAAACCATGCCTTGCTCCAACAAGACATCCGGAAGCCGCTCCTTAATCGCAGCATTATGGGGCTCTATCCTCCCGGCTCGACGTTTAAGACAAGTCAGGGTCTGACCTTTTATACGGAGGGGATTATAACCGCCTCGACGGCATATCCTTGTTATCACGGCTTTATCTTCGGGCACCTTCACGTCGGTTGTCACGGGCACGCTTCCCCCCTCTCACTCGTGCCGGCAATTAGTACCTCGTGCAACGGTTTCTTCTGTTGGGGGCTCTATCATATGATGGCGAACAGACAGAAATACCCTACTGTTGAGGTGGCTATGAACACTTGGCGCGACTATATGGTTAGTATGGGCTTCGGGTATAAGTTGGGGATTGACCTGCCGGGAGAGAAGCGCGGACTTATCCCGAACGCGGAATTTTACGACAAAGCATACGGCTCGTCTTGGTCGGGACTTACGATTATATCTATTGCGATAGGGCAAGGCGAAGTCAATCTTACCCCGTTGCAAATCGCCAATCTTGCCTCGACAATCGCCAACAGGGGATATTATTACATCCCCCACGTCGTGCGGAACGTGGAGGGCGAGGCGGCTCTCGACACGCTTTATACGCGCCGGCACTATACCAAAGCGTCGCGCGAGGCATACGAATACATCGTGCAAGGCATGCGCTCTTCAGTGCTCGGGGGCACTTGCCGCGCGGCAAACAATCCCGATTATGAGGTGTGCGGGAAGACCGGTACGGCACAAAACCGGGGGCAGGATCACTCCGTCTTTATGGGTTTTGCCCCGATGAACAACCCGAAGATAGCTATTGCCGTGTACGTCGAGAACGGCGGTTGGGGCGCGACTTACGGCGTACCCATAGGCGCCTTAATGATGGAGCAATACATCAACGGACACCTGTCGCCCGCATCGGAAGAGAAGGCGACAGCGTTCCAAAACAGAAGAATAAACTATGGATCAGCCGGCAGATAACAGGGGAAGAAATATATGGCGGTCGCTCGATTGGCTGACTGTCGCCTTATACGTTATTCTGCTCGTATGCGGTTGGTTCAGCGTATGCGGCGCAAGCTATACCTATGGCGAGACCGACTTCTTCAGCCTCTCCACGCGCTCCGGCATGCAGGTTATATGGATTGCGTCGTCAATATTGCTCGCATTCGTTTTACTAATGACCGACAGCGGCAAGTACGAGACCTTCTCGCTCGTCATCTACGCCTTCTTTCTCCTGTTGCTTATTGCAACGATATTCAATCCGCACGAGATAAAGGGCTCGCGCTCGTGGTTAGTGATGGGCCCGCTACGCCTTCAGCCGGCGGAGTTCGCCAAGTTCGCCACCGCCTTGATGTTGGCAAAAGTGATGAGTATCCACAACTTCAGCATGTCGAATATGCGGCACGCGGCGGCGGCAATCGCGGTAATTGTTTTGCCTATGCTCGCGATAATAGGGCAAAAGGAGACGGGTTCGGCGTTGGTGTATCTGGCGTTCTTCCTTGTCCTTTATCGGGAAGGTATGTCGGGCACGATACTGTTCACGGGCGTTGCGATGGTGGTTTATTTCGTTGTCGGAATAAAGTATGACGACATAAATCTTTACGTTACGCCTACGTCGGTGGGTAAATACGCGGTGTTGATCCTGATACAATTGTTCGCCTGCGGATTGCTTTACATCGCGTGCAAAGAGAGGAAAGAGGCGAAGCGGATAGCGGCGGCGGTTCTTGTTGCAACCCTGCTCGTAACGCTCTTCGCCTTATATATTGTCCCGTTCGACCTTACCAAGGCGTTGCTCGTATTGTCGGCATTAACCGCCATATACCTTATATATCTTTGGCTTCGGACGCGGATAACGGGATACTTGCTTGTCATGTTCTTTGCGCTGGGAAGTATAGCTTTTCTCTATTCCGCCGACTATACTATGGACAACATTCTCGAGTCTCATCAACGGGTGCGCATTAATGTATTGCTCGGTTTGGAAGAGGATTTGCGGGGCGCGGGATATAATGTACACCAGAGCGAGATAGCTATCGGCTCCGGCGGTTTGCAGGGCAAAGGCTTCCTCAACGGCACGCAGACGAAACTCAAATACGTACCGGAGCAAGACACTGACTTCATCTTCTGCACCGTCGGAGAGGAGGAGGGTTTCCTCGGAAGCGTAGGTGTACTGGTTGTGTTTCTTCTGTTAATTCTCCGTTTGATACACCTGTCGGAACGCCAGCCGTTTGCTTTCGGACGGGTATACGGTTATTGCGTGGTGAGTATCTTCCTCTTTCATGTATTCATAAATGTGGGGATGGTGTTGGGTCTGATGCCGGTAATCGGCATCCCGCTACCCTTCTTCAGCTACGGCGGTTCGTCGCTTTGGGGCTTCACGATACTCCTGTTCATCTTTCTCCGTATCGATGCCAACCGCCACCGCCGGCTGTTCTCTTAGGCGGCGAAATATATAACTACCGGCGCTCTATTTTCACGCCGACATCGGCAATGCCGGGCAATATCCCGTCTTGCATGTCGTGGCGTATTGATACGGATAAAGAGTCGCCGGCGCAGAGCATGCGGGTAGTTATAGGGTATACGTACTGATACAAGCCGATGCCCGTGCCGCAGGTGTTTCCCCGCTCGTCGAATATGGGGCAGACAAACGTCCGCGTAGCTCGCTCTCCCGACGGATACACCGTTACGTCCGCCGCGAGAGTAATGTTCATAAAGGGGAAAGAGCGGTCGGCGCGGAGAAGAACCGATAAATCATAATCGCCGCCATAAGATAGCGGGGGACAAGAGAACGATTTCACATCGCCGCGCTCCCAATGTTCGCCGGACACGTGTTCATAGTGTACATACGCCGTTTTCTTATTATCGCACGAGCACACTCCAACAGGAATAAGCGCCGCACAAACATATATCAGGATTCTTCGGCGCAAGGTTCGTGCAAACGAGCGCACGAGCCCGCGCGATGCCAAGTGTAGCCGAAGCTCGACAAAGTCAACGCTATTCACTCCTCTGTTTGTCGGTATCGGGACGCGCATTCTTTGCCGCCGCGGGCTTGTTCTTATTAGCTTTCTTGCGCTTCTTTGCCTTGTCGAAGCGGCTTATATCCGTCCCCGCGAGCAGGTCCTTAGGACGTTTTTTCTCCTGTTTCCTCTCGTCATATTTGAGAGATTGCGGCTTCTTCCCCTCCTTGTTCATAGCTATTATCTCCGCTGCGCGTGCGGCGGAGATGGTCTCGGCATTAATCAACGAGCGTTTATCGGTGGAGTACATCACCGTCCCCGCTAATATATCGGCTTTCACGTAGTGATATTCAGCGTCCGCCGTCTCTAACGTAACGGACTTGTCGGGCAGGCTCTTCCCCGCCTCCATATAGTCATCCACTTCATAGAGAAGACAACATTTGAGCTTGGCGCACATACCCGCAAGCTTCTGCGGATTGGGGGAAATGTCCTGGTATCGAGCCACATTAGTGCTGACGGAAGAGAAGTTCTTCATCCATGTCGAGCAACACAACTCCCGCCCGCAGGGTCCGGTTCCGCCTATCCGTCCCGCCTCCTGACGCGCTCCGATTTGCTTCATCTCGACCCGCACGTGAAACGCTTCGGCAAGCACTCTTATAAGCTGGCGGAAGTCGACACGTCCGTCGGCGATATAATAAAAGATAGCTTTATTGCCGTCGCCCTGATACTCCACGTCGCCGATTTTCATATCAAGTTTCAGCTCCTTCGCTATCTCCCGGCTACGGATCATCGTAGCGTGCTCGCGGCTTTTTGCCTCGTTATACTTCTCCAAATCGCTATCCCGCGCGACGCGGTAGATAACCTTCAGCTCGTCGACACTTCGGAGACACGAGCGCCGCATTTGTATTGCGGCAAGGCGTCCGATTAGGGTTATAACGCCTATGTCGTGCCCCGGAGAAGCCTCTACGGCAACCGTTTGCCCCTTTTTAAGATACAAATGAGAGGCATTGAGGTAATATCCCTTGCGAGTATTCTTAAACTGCACCTCGACTATATCCGTCTCGGCGGCGTTGCCGGGTATGTCCGAAAGATAGTCGAATACATTATATTGAAGATTGGAGCGCCCTACTCCGTCGTGCGCCACACCCCGCCCGACATCGTTCGCGAGCGCAAATTTCATATCCTTAAAATCCACGTCGGTTGTTCTCTTTTCGTATTTTGTTCTGCGGTCAAAGGTAATTATTTTCTCCTTAAAAACACGGTTATTTGCAACGCAAAGTCGAAGAATTGCATCTTCGGATTGGCGTTCTGACCTATCGCCGCCATAGTTCGGTCGGTTAGCCGGAGCATATCCCGCACGTTCGCTTCGTTGATAAAGCGGGCGAAGTTGCGGGAGAAAGACTCCTCCGCCGCCGTCATATAATTGAGCTGTTTGCAAGAAAAGTTGTAGATAAAATTCTCCCGAAACTGCTCCGCAACGTAGGTCAGGAACCGCCGTTGTTTCTCTCTGCCCAGCCCCGAGACAGTCTCAGTCCATTTCTTCATTGCCTTTGTATCGCGTTTGTATGCCGTCCGCATAATCGACATAAAGTATTCAAGAAACTCGCGTTTCTCGTTTTCGCTGTCCAACACCTCCACCGCACGAAGCCAATCACCGTGCACCACGCGGGCAACCTGCACGGCAACAGCTTGCTCAATACCCCGCTTTGACATCAGCGCCCCCGCCATTGCCTCGTCGTCAATACGCTTTATATCAATCCGTTGGACACGGCTGCGAATGGTTTCCAATATCGCCTGAGGCTCTTCGGAAACAAGAAGAAAGAGCGTCTGCGACGGGGGCTCCTCCAATAGCTTGAGTATCTTGTTTGCAAACGCCGGATGCATCCTTTCGGGCAACCAGATAATAACTGCCTTATATCCTCCTTGGCTCGATTTGAACGACATTTTATGGGCAAGTATGTCCCCCTCTGCCGCGAAAATAATGGCTTGCTGGTTATCTGCTTTCATCCGTCCGAGCCATTCCTCAAAATTGAAATATGGCGTTTCGGACAGCAACTTCTGCCATTGGCGGATATAGTCGTCCGACGTTATCTTCCTGTCCGACGGCGTTTTCGGGGGGCGGATTACCGGGTAAATAAAATGCAAGTCGGGATGTTGCAACGTCTGCAACATCGCCTCAACGTGAGGATTAGTGCCCTCCTCGCGCTCCCCCAATACATACGACGCAAACGCAAACGCAAGCGCAAGCGTCCCGCAACCGGTGTTCCCGCAAAGCATTAACGCATGAGGAATACGGTCCTCCTCCGCCATTTGAACCAGCCTCCGCTTAATATCTTCCTGACCTATTACCCCGCTGAACTTCATAATGACCTTAACTAATCACGCCGTTAATTGCGGCATACGCGCCGCGTAATCTCCACTACGGAGTCGACCGCGGAGACGGTGTAAAAATGTATGTTCCTTACTCCGCCCTCATATAAACCCCGGCATTGCTCCTGCGCCCAGTCTATGCCCAACGCTTTCACATCCGCGTCGCTCTTGCACTTCCGCGCCTCCCGCGCCAGCTCTTCGGGTATATCCACATGAAATGTCTTAGGCACAACGGTCAGTTGCGAGAGCTTCGTAAGCGGTTTCAATGCGGGGATTATAGGGATTGTAACGCCCGCCTCACGCGCCCGGCGGACAAAGGCGAAATACTTCGAATTGTCGTAAAACAATTGCGTTACGGCATACTTCGCGCCAAGATCCTGCTTCGCTTTGAGATAGCTCAAATCCGTCTCCGGATTCGCCGCCTCCTCATGTTTCTCCGGATAACAAGCCACTCCGAAACAAAACTCACATCCTTTTACAGCCATCGTCTCGCCGCTTAAAAAGCGGCCCGCATTATACTCCGACACCTGTTTAATCAACTCCGTCGTGTGCGCGTACCCGCCTTCAACCGGAACAAACATCTTGTCCTCCCGCGCCTTATCGCCCCGAAGCAACAGCAGGTTCTCTATTCCGAGAAAGTCTAAGTCGAGAAGTTCGTATTCAATAGCTTCCCTCGTGATGCCCGAGCAAATAACGTGCGGCACGACCGGAATATCCAAACGCATCTGAAGAGCCCCCGCGATGGCGACCGCGCCCGGACGTCGTTGAACACGCTGACGTACGTATTGCCCCTCGCCCGACGGGGTGTAAACATACTCGCTGTGATGATTCGTAACGTTTATATATAGTGGAGAGTTCGCCATTATCCGCTCCACGTTTCGGAATAACCCCGCTGTCCCGTGCCCTTTCAACGGCGGCAACACCTCAAAAGAAAAGCTCCTGCCCCGCAAACCCTCAAGTATGTCAATCACCCGCATATCGTCTTTCAATTTTTTCCCTTATCTCGCTACATATCTGTTTTTATATATAGCTTATGCAAAGGTAATAACTTGCTCCCGAAAAAGACAGGGGGAAGGCGAAATTGAATATAGGGGGAATAGGTGTAAATAGGGAATATGAACTCCGCGAATGGGCGGGTCGGGGCGGTCAGAACCATATTTTATAATGTTGTTTGAAGCGCTTGGCGTCGAACAGGACAATACCGGAACGATAGGTATCAATGGTTATGCGGGCGCGGTCGGCGGTATATATCCGCCGCCATGCGCTGCGTGTAGCGGGACTCGTATCTATATCCGCCACAATCATGCACGCGCCGTCCGGCACGCTCTCTACTAACCTTTCCGCCGCGTCAATATCTTCGCAAAGAGCCGTCGCGGATATTATTATCAATTCGGCGGATGGTGTATCGTTCGCCCGGACAAAACCGCGCTGACGGCAAAAACCCGCCATAAACCGCTCTATATCCGGGCTGCAACCTATGCATATATAACGTTTCGCGCCCCGTCCGCCGGCGGCAAGCCACGCCAAACGGCACAAACGGGCGCGGTGCTTGTCCGCCGGCAACGCGCGGGAAACTGCCTGAGGCAATTCTTTATGCAGCGTAACGGTTATCAACCGGTAATCCGACGGCGACTGTACGCCGAACCCACACGTGCGCGGAAAGCGCATCACACGTGCCGCCAGCCCTCTTAACGCCCGGTATATATTTCTTTCAACCACGTCGCAAAGATAAGGAAAAGAGCGTTTTTACCCGCCATACAACGACGTAAAACCTATATCTTTTATCTCTCGAAAGGTCTTAACAAGTATTCTAAAAGCGTCGGTCTTAGAGTGTAAAAGCGCCGTTCTTAGGATGTAAAAGCGGCGGTTTTAGAGTGTAAAAGCGCCGTTCTTAGAATGTAAAAGCGCCGTTCTTAGAATGTAAAAGCGCCGTTCTTACACTCTAAGAATATAGGTTTGAGAGCGCTTGCGCATACCTTTGACCGCTCTCGATGTGCGATTTGAGTCGTTTTTAATCATTGTCCGCCTCTCTGCGGACGCATTATTTATACGTTCTTTTGTTTGCATACGTCGGAGAATATGCCGTACTTTGCAGGTTGGTTTCAATCCTTTTAATACTAATCGAACAGACATAATGGATTACAAGAGGACAACAGTTACCGCGGCTCTGCCCTACGCCAACGGCGGCGTACATATCGGGCATCTTGCCGGGGTGTATGTTCCGGCGGACATATACGTGAGGTATTTGCGCCTGAGAGGGCGGGAGGTGATGTTCGTATGCGGCTCCGACGAGCACGGCGTGCCCGTAACCATACGCGCGAGGAAAGAGGGTATAACGGTGCAGGAGGTTGTCGACCGTTATCATAAACTTATCAAACAGTCGTTCGCCGACTTCGGTATCAGCTTCGATATATACTCCCGGACGACATCGCCGACGCACAACAAGTTCGCTTCCGACTTTTTTCGCAAGCTGTACGATGACGGCGTACTCGAAGAACGAACTACGTTGCAGTATTGCGACGAGGTAACGGGCGAGTTCCTTACCGACAGAAACATCGTCGGCACTTGTCCGAAATGAGGAGCCGAGAACGCATACGGCGACCAGTGCGAAAAGTGCGGCTCGACCCTCTCACCCGACGAATTGATTAACCCGACCAATAAAAACAACCCCGGACACGGGTTAATAACGCGCCCGACAACTAATTGGTACCTGCCCTTGGGCAAATATCAGGCGTGGCTTAAAGAGTGGATACTCGCCGGACACAAGGAGTGGAGGGCGAATGTATACGGACAATGCAAGTCGTGGCTTGATATTGATCTCCAACCGAGAGCTATGACGAGGGATCTCGATTGGGGCATTCCCGTGCCGATAGAGGGCGCAAAAGGGAAAGTGTTATATGTATGGTTCGATGCGCCAATAGGGTATATA
>JAJPZE010000012.1 GCA_021204565.1 Prevotella sp.
GCATAGAGTCGTCGATGATATCCAAACAGATTGAGCGGGCGCAAAAGAAGGTGGCGGAGAACCACTTCGGCACACGTACGCACCCGCCCGAATTCGACGACGTGATGAACAAGCAACTCACCGTAATCTACGAGAAACGTCATCATGCGCTTATGGGCGAACGTATCGGCATGGATATCGCGAACCTTGTTTGGGACCGCGTTGTCAATATTGTCAATACTAACGATTACGTCGGTTGCCGCGAACAATTCCTCAAGGTTTTGGCAATGGAGTGCCCGTTCACGGAGGAGCAGTTCGTATCAGGCAAGACGGAGCAACTCCTCGAGGACGCATTCCAGCTCGCAATGGCTAACTTCACCCGCCGTATGGACCGCATACAAGAGGTTGCCTGGCCTGTCATCAAACGGGTGTATGAGGAGCAGGGCTCAATGTACGAACGAATTATGGTGCCCGTTACCGACGGCAGACACGTGTATAACATACCCTGCAACCTCGCCGGAGCATACGACTCGGAGGCCAAGATAGTGGCTAAGGAGTTTCAGCGCGTCATATTACTCCACATCATAGATGACTGCTGGAAAGAGAATCTCCGCCAACTCGACGAGCTTAAACACTCCGTACAGAACGCTTCGTATGAGCAGAAGGATCCTCTTTTGATATTCAAGCTCGAGAGCGTAAAGCTGTTTGACGATATGGTTAATAACATGAACAACCGCATCGCCGCAATCCTTATGCGCGCCGCGATACCCGAACAGATTGCGACAAATCAGGTTCGCGAGGCCCAGCCCGAACAGCATTCGCAGCGATACGACGAGTATAAAGCCGATGCCGATGCCGCACAGCGCGGCGGCGGAATGCAACGCGCGGCGGCTCAGGATACACGCGAGGGAGCCCGCCGACCCGTGCAACCGATTGTCAAAGAGAAGCGCCCGGGGCGTAACGACCCTTGCCCGTGCGGCTCGGGAAAGAAGTTCAAGAATTGTCACGGGCGGGGTATAGTCTGACCCCGGCGCCGATGAAAGGCTTGTAAGCATATTATCCGCGGGTCGGGAGAGGCGCGGATTTATTTCGCACGGGGATGGATATCGACATATATAACCTGAGGAAAACGTTCGGCGCAACTGTTGCCGTCGACATCCCGGCCTTGCATATCGGCGCGGGCGAGCTAATCGGAATCGTCGGCAACAACGGGGCGGGGAAAACCACCCTCTTCCGTTTGATGCTCGATTTGCTTGGCGCAGACGAGGGCAGAGTTATGCTCGGGGATATTAATCCCGCACGTAGCGAGGCCTGGAAGAGCAGTGTAGGGGCGTATTTAGACGATAGCTTCCTTATCGATTTCCTCACTCCTGAGGAGTATTTCCTGTTCGTAGGCTTTGCGTCGGGGCTGGACGAAGAGGAAACGAACCGCCGTCTCGGCGCGTACGAACGCTTTATGCAGGGCGAGATACTCGGGCAGAGGAAACTCATAAGGACACTTTCCGCGGGCAACAAACAGAAGACCGGCATCATCGCCGCTCTGCTCCCGGAGCCTGAAACGGTAATCCTCGACGAGCCGTTTAACTTCCTTGACCCTACAAGCCAACACCTTCTCCGCCGCCTCCTCGCCGATTACGCACGCCGCCGAAACGCTACAATCCTTGTCTCAAGCCACAACCTGCGCCATACAACCGACCTCGCGACGCGCATTCTTCTCCTCGAACGCGGGCGGATAATACGTGATTTAAGCGGCGATAAACCCGGCGTCGAAGCCGAGCTTGATACGTATTTCGCAGAAGAATAACCCTACGACAGACGAGGCGATGAACATAAGGAGACTGCTCGGAGATTGGTTGCTGATAGTGGCGATGACTGCGGGTGTGGCGCTGTTCCTGCTGTTTCACAACGTGGCGGCGCTTGCGTTCGTGGCGGACTGGTACGCCCCTCACAACAACAACGTTATGCCCGTGTGTATGTCGTTAGTGTTGTTCACGACGTTCTGCCGCGTGGATTTCAAGGCGTTGAAGCCGGTGCGTTGGCACTTGCGGGCGGTTGTTGTGCAGTTGGCGCTATCCGTTCTGACGGTCTGGCTCGTAAGGAGTATGAACGTGCGCGGCGACGCCTTGATACTCTTCGAGGCGGTTCTTGTTTGCGTTGTCAGCCCCTGTGCCGCTGCCGCAGCGGTGGTTACGGCCCGCTTGGGCGGCTCTTTGGAAGAGACGACGTCGTATATGTTCGTCTCAAACATTTGCTCGGCGCTGCTCATATCCCTGTTCCTGCCGATGTTGCCGCAGGCGGACGGCGGCGAAGTGCTTGCGTTTGCGCCTTTGTTTCTTCGTATCTTGTGGCGCGTGAGCTGTGTGTTGTTGTTGCCGATGCTTATGGCGTTCGCGGTCAAACATGGTTGGCGGCGGCTGTGGAGGTTGATAATGAGCGTGCCCGACCTGAGCTTTTATCTCTGGGGAGGGTCGCTCGTGATTGTCTCCGGCACGACGGCGAAGAACATCTCCGACTCGCTCTCGGAGGTCAGCCTCTCGTTTCTGATCACCTGTGCGGTATTGAGTCTCTTTGTCTGCCTTGTGCAATTCGCCGTCGGGCGCTTTGTCGGCAGGCACTTGGATAAGGCTGTAGACTGCGGGCAAGCCCTCGGGCAGAAGAACACGGCGACAGCTATTTGGCTCGCTACGGTATTCCTTCACCCCCTCGCCGCAGTAGGTCCCGGCTGTTATATCCTTTGGCAAAACATCATCAATGCCGTTGAGCTCGCCGCCGCCGCAAGGAGAGAAAGGGAAGCGCGGATAAAGGAATGAGGGGCGGGCGGCTCGTGCTTATCTGTTCCCTTTGGCGCGGTTATGGCTCGCGCAAAGCATTTGGCAGTTCTCTTCCGACGTCGCTCCGCCGCGGCTCCAAGCCGTTACATGGTCGGCGTCCATCTCTTTCAGAGCCCATATCTTATTGCCGTTCGCCCCGCCGCTAACGGCGCAATAGGGGCAGTTGCTCACCCCTTTCTCCGCGGCTTCGGCGGTCTGACGCTCGTAAACACGTCGCTTCACGGTCTCGTCGAACACGCGGATATTAAGCAGCTTCGGTTTGGTTTCGCCGCTGAGGAGATATTCGAAGATGCCGCGGTTGTCGCTTACATGCTCGTC
>JAJPZE010000064.1 GCA_021204565.1 Prevotella sp.
GCCGCGGGGGAGAATTGGAAGATGAACTGCGAATTATAATCGTTTGCCTGCACCGACGGGTTAGATACCTTGACGCACTGCCCGCCGTCTCTTTCGTCGCCTCCGTCCATCTGTTCAACACCACCTCGGAATACTTACGGTCGCCATATACCCGGTAATATTCGCTGTTCTTCACGCCCGTGCCGCCGAAGTATCCCGTGCCGAGAGCGAAGAGAGTAAAGTCTTTCCATTTCACGGTAAGGTTAACACCGAGCGTGAACGGGGCGCCTGACCAACCGTAGCGTTTGCCGAGATAAACGACATCATCGGAATTGATTACACCATCGCCGTTCCGGTCAATATACTTCAAGTCGCCGGGCTGTACCTCACCGAACTCGGAAGTCGCCCGTAGCGGAACGGCTGTCGTGGAATGTTGCGCTTGCATCGGCGAACGCGCTAACGTAGCGGCTCACCTCCATGTCAATATTTCCTCTGACGGACAACCGCGTCGTATGGTCCTTGCTTGCATCGCCATATTTAAGGAGCGGCGTGGTGTTATAAAGATTGACGTTCGTATGGAACCGCGCTTTCTCCGTGCCGCCGGAAATCTCCGCCGTTACGTCGCTGCGGTTGTATGTCTTCCGCAGATAATCCGGCGAATGGAGGTCGGCATTAGGATAGCGGTAGGGATTTGTACCCGGCGCGTAATTGTAAATCTGCTCGGATGTATATGCGGGGTCGGACCCGTCGTTGGCGCGCGCCTCGTTGTAAAGCGTCATATACTCCGCGCTTCCGGGATACTTGGGACAGCTTATCGGTACATAGAAACCCGTCGTGCCCGATACGTCTATATTTGTTTTGCCCGCCTTGCCGCGTTTCGTGGTGATATATATTACGCCCTTCGCCGCCCGACAGGTCGCTTTCTTTCATCTTGCGGTAAGCCGCTACATCCCCCGCTCCGGCACGCTCGCGGATAACATTCACCGCGTCTAACGCCGAACGGGAATAACCGGAAGCCTTGCCCGAAGGCGACCGATAACCTTCCGCCGCCGCCCCGGCGTACATCAGATATACATCAGCCAAACGCATCCAAGGCACTTGGATATTCAGCTTGTCCGACCAATCGCGCAAGCCCTCGTCGCAGACATTCGCTTCAAGCGGAGTATACTTGCGGAGCAGATAACCCGTGCGGCTGCAACTGATAATATCGCGATAATTGCCGTCGGTGTAGAGGTTTGCATACTGTATCTCCGCTTTGCGGTCAACGCCGAACGAACCGCTGTACGTATTCTGCGGTGTAGCCGAATATCCGTAAGGAATGCTGTCGTAGTTGTCGATTATACCGTCGCCGTTATAATCGATGATGTAATATCCGCCGGGTATCTTCTGGTCGTCGTTGGTCTCGAATTCCGTTGAGGCGTAAAGCTGGTCCATTGTGTTATAGAACCCGGAGTCGACATACGTGTATGCCTGGTTAATCGGTTTACCCGCCGACTTCTGATAATCGGGCAACAGCTCGCCGTCGTCGGCATACACCACTTTCGTTATTGCATGCGTCATATTCAAGTCCGCCCAGATACGCACGCCGCTTCTCTGGAACACCTTGTTGAACCGTAACTCCAATTCATATCCCCGCGTGCGTGTCTTGCCTAAATTGGCGTAAGGAGCAGAGAGCGTGCCGCCGAAGTACGATGGTATGGCGCGGTCGCTACCGGAGATAAGAATGTCGGAGCGGTAGTCACGGAACACGTCGACACTGCCGGCAAACATACCGCCGAGGAAAGAATAATCAAGACCGAAGTTGAGCTTGCGCACCGTCTCCCAATGCACATCCTCATTACCTACCGTCGTCTCCCTGTACCAATAATACGGGCTGGCGGTCTGATACAGTCCGGTGTAGATACTGCTTCCCTCATCGTATGCCCATTGCGTCATATAGAGCCAACGCTGGCTACTGTCGAATTCGTCGCCCAACGAGTCGTTACCAATCTCGCCATATGAGGCGCGTATCTTCAACATATCGAGCCATTTCTTGGAGAAGCCCATAAACTTCTCTTCGGTTATCATATACCCCAGACCGCCGGAGTTGAAGAACGCGAACCGGTATTTGCTTGCGAACTTATCGCTCCCGTTATACGCTCCGTTGTACTCCGCAAAGTATTTGTTCTTATAGTTATATGTTGCGCGGAATGCCCAGTCCTCGCGTCTGACGGGGACGATACTGCCCCGCGTCCGTTCCTTGCGGGAGAAGAGTCCCATCCCCGTAACCGTATGATCGCCGAATGTGCGGGCGTAATCCACCTGCACGGAATAATACAAGTGCCGTTCGGTATAATTGTTATCCACCGAGCCGCCGCTCGTTACCCAATTGATCGACGGCGACCAGTCGAACCCGTAGTCGCCCGTACTGCTCTCATACGAGACGGAGCCGTCGTTGGAAATAAACTTCCTCTGATATGTATCGTCAAGCGCGCTCACGCCCCGCCCCGTCTCATAAAAGACGTTATCCCAAGAGACGGAAGCTTTCGCTTTAAGTCCTTTCGTAATAAAACTGAAGTCCTGCTCGAGCGTAAAGTCAGTATTGAGCCGCGTGGTTGTTTGTATATCCTTGCCCGATGTCGCCATCATATACACCGAGTTGGTGGATGTGTTTATCGGGTCGTATCCGAACGTGCCGTCGGAATAGATAGGCACCATTGCCGACGGGGAAGTGTTATACGCCGCGTCCCAGAGATAGTTCTCCGCGCTGTAGCTGCTCGGGCTGTGCTTCACGCCGTACGAGCCGGCGAGGTTGACGGAGAACTTCGTTGTCGGCGTGAGTTGGAAGTCAAGGTTGGAACGCATATTGACGCGGTTATAACTGAAGTCGGTTGAATACCCGTGTCCGTTGTCATACGTCTTGAACATATCGCCCTCGTGTTGGTAATCTATCGAGGCGTAATACTTCACGAACCGCGTTCCGCCGCTGACGTTGACATAAACGTTCTCCGACGTTGCGGCGTTCTTGAAGAGCCAGTCGTCCCAATCGGTGTTCGGGTATTGTTCGCTCTCCTCCACGCTTGCCGGGTAACGGTATTTATTAAGTATAGCCTGCGGCATATAGTCGACCCACGCATCGGGATAGAGACCCATCTCGTTTACTATCGCTTCGTTACGCAGTTTATACGTATCATACGAGTCGTATTTGGTCGGCAGTTTCGATACGGTCTTCAACGCGATGCTCGCTCCGCCGTTGACCGTCGCCTTGCCCTCGTTGCCGCGTTTGGTTGTAATAAGTATTACGCCGTTGGCGCCTTTTACGCCGTACACTGCCGTGGCGGATGCGTCTTTTAATACGGAGATTGACTCGACCGAATTAATATCCACCGAGCTTATCGACCGCTCTATGCCGTCGACAAGGATTAGCGGGGCACTGTCGTTCCAAGTACCCACGCCGCGGATAACAATGTTCGGATCTTCCTCGCCCGGCATACCGGTTGAAGACGTGGTGATAACGCCCGGCAGATTACCCGTGAGTGCCGAACCCAGGTCGGACACACCGCCCGTACGTTGCAACACTTTGCCGTTCGTTTGAGTGATTGCCCCGACCACGCTCGCTTTCTTCTGCTGACCGTATCCGACAACCACCATCTCGTCTAAGAGCTGGGAGTCATCCTCAAGGGTGATGTTCAGATGATTGTGTGAAGCTTTCACCTCCTGTGATTTCATTCCGATGAACGAAACAACGAGTATCGTCTTCTCGCCTGGCACGGATAGTGTGAAGTTGCCGTCAATATCCGTTACCGTACCCACAGAACGGTCGTCTTTCATTACAACCGATGCGCCGATAATACTCTCGCCGTTAGCATCGGAAACCGTACCCTTTACCGTCAGCTTCTGTTGCGCCGCCGCCGTCAGACTGCCGGCGAGCAACAACAACAAAACCAGACATAGGGAAAGAACTGGTCTCTGGTTTACATCTTTCATATTGGATTGATTAGATTGTTCTGTCAGGCTTAAAGCTGCCTGTGATTTATAATTCACTTCTTTGCATACATCCCCACAAGCGTCCCCGTGAAGCCGCCGGCGAGGGCGGTGGACAGGTAACGCGCGTCGACATCATCTTTCAACAGCGTCCAATTATCGCCGTCCGACGAATAAGAAAAGGCGAACGCGAGCCCTGAAGAGGTTATCTTCATGTATACATCGCCCGCACTCTCAGGCGCGACATGTACGGCAAGAACGCTTTCCCCGTCGTCGCCTATACGCCGCAAGGTTATTTCTTTATCACCTCCGGCGGATAACTCCAACGCCATGAAGTACTGGTGCGTCTCGTCCTTAAACAGCAACAGTCCCGCCGACTCGCCCTTGAATTGCGGGTTGAAATGCATACGTGTTGAGCATTCGAATACATGGTGCTGAAGTCTGCGCCCTATGAAAGCGGGTGTAAGCTCTTCCGTGGTTGATACGTCTGACGGATATAGAGCAAGCTGCCCGGCGTAATCGGCAAGGGAATATAGACCTGTCGCGGGCGAACGCAAGGTCAGCCATTCCGCCCCTAACGCCGGATTGTCAAACTCATCCGTCCAATCGAAATTGCCGAACGTTACATTGTCGCCGCGTGTAACGCCCTCACGGCTTAATACTAAAGGAACGAGATCGTCTCCCTGCGTCATATACGGGAAACCGTCGTCGCTCCATTTGACGGGCATAAGGAATGTTTCGCGCCCGAGATTCTCAAAGTCGTTATTCAGCGGGCGGCAACCTAAGAACACCGCCCACCAGTCGCCCTCAAGCGTCTGAACCAAATCCGCATGCCCGGCGCAAGTAACGGGATTGTCGCGGCGGGAGAGCGTACGCTGCGTCAAAATCGGGTTATGCTCCCAGGGGACAAACTCTCCGAAAGGCGAATCGGACTTAAACACCACCTCCGAATGCCGGCCTCCGGTTCCCCCTTCGGCCGACATAAGGAAGTAGCTGCCTCTAATCTTATACATGTGCGGACCTTCAATCCATATCGGGTTGTCGGCGGGCACTACACCTTTATTAACTAAAATCCGTTCTTCACCTATCGTCTTATCGGCCGCCGTGTCAAACTCGCGTATGCGGATTGTACGGTGCCCGCTGTATTCCGGTTTATAATCCGGAGCATCATCGTTATTAATAATGTACGCATGACCGTCGTCATCAAAGAAGAAGGACGGGTCGATACCTTTCACCTCCGGCAGACGTATCGGATCCGACCAAGAGCCGAACGGGTCTTCCGTCTTGACGAAGAAAGTACCCCAACCGACATTCGTCGTAATCATATAATACGTCCCGTTCGCCGGATTATACGATATCGCTGGGGCGAAGATACCGCCGCTAACGCCCTGACCCTGCATATTAACCAACTGCGAGGGACGGCTCAGCACGTGCCCTATTAGTTTCCAATTCACCAAGTCGCGGCTGTGAAATATCGGCACGCCAGGGAAATAAACGAACGTGGATGTAACGAGGAAGTAATCGCCTTTGCCGTTTGTGCATATGCTCGGATCGGAATACCAGCCGGGAAGAATGGGATTGTAAAACGCGCTCTCGTCGGGCAATGGATTCGAATTGTAATAACCGTCACATCCCTTGTACGTGAAGTAATCGAACAACGCCACGCTGTCCTGCGCCGCCACATCCCCGGATATACAGACCGCTGCAAACACAATGAAGATACTCTGACGGACACTCATTACGAATTTTGTTTGATTTAAGTTATTGTTATTAAAAATTTACGAAAGCAAAAGTAAATACGCTGATACGCACGTACAAGAAATAATGTATTAGCGATTTGCCCGTATGTTACATCAGACGAGCCGGAATGTAACAGGTGTTTTGCCGTATGTTACATCTGCGCGCGTAATCTATTGAAAATCAGTCATGGCGCTCGGCGTACAGTTTAATCGATTGCACAAACTATACTGCGTCTGCCTGAAGAAATGTACGCCCTGCCCGCCGTAGACGCTGTCAAATCCGGGCTTTAAAGCAGATCCGGACTTATTTTATTCTCTGTTCGCGGCTGTTCTCCCGGTTTGTCATATCGGAAATAATCCATGTCGATAAAGCCGCCGGGAGTACGCGTCGCGTAATTAAAGAGCGCGAAGCGCGTACCCATAAACATACGAGTATAATCGTAAGTCAGCTTCACAGGAGAGCCGGCATATATCCAGTTATCGCCGTCGAGACTGTATGCGAGGCGTGCGTAATCGGCGGTGAAGTCGCCGTCGACACGCAACCAAACGGTATCCCGAACCAATGTTATACGCGCCATAACGTTTGTTTCAACGCCGGCAATAGCGTGCTCCGGCTCCTTAAAACGCGACTTCTGTTCACTCGCAACAAGGGTTAATCGCCCGGCTTCTTTCTCTATCGCGAGCACTCCGCTGTCCCCGTTAAACGCCGCCAAACCCGCGCGGTCGCCGTCTTTCATCCCCGTTAAATCAATACATGCAACCCCGCTGCAAGCCGGACCGACCATACGTTGCGAAAGGGTGTTTGGGGCAACGAACAAGTTATCGACAATACGTGAAGTATGTAGTCGAAGGTATCCCGGGCGTTCCGTCAGACTCCATGCCGTATCTATGGGATTATGGTTCCATTGCCAATATAAAGACAGTTCCGGCGCGTTGAAATCATCGGAACCGCATATGCCGTCGGTTGATGTATAAGGCAATGACGTGTCGTTGGGGATATGCCCGTCCTCATCTCCGAGCATAGGCCAACCGTTCCTCCACGTACACGGCATCAGGCAGGGCACGCGCCCTACGCCTCCTCTGTCCTGGAATATCAGCCCGTACCAATTGCCATCGTTTCCATCTACGATACACCCCTGCCCCACGCCTCCGTAGGTCTCGAAAGCGGTCTCGAGGATAACCCGTTTCTCATAAGGACCGGTTATATTATCCGCCCTGTAACACACCTCGCGCCTGAGCCTTCCCGGCACGCTCCAGTCCATTGATATCATCAGCAGATAATATCTCCCGTCGTGTTTGATTACGGAGCTACCCTCCAGAAGACCCTGTTCATCGGCATCTCTTTCAAACAATTGGCAATCGATGCCGCCTTGTTTAACGCCGGTTAAGTCCGTATTCAGCTCCGTCAGCCGACCCGTCCCGTGAAAGAGATACACCCGTCCGTCATCGTCAAAGAACAGCGAACCGTCGTGAAAACGCGGGGGGCGGGAGAGGAGCGACCACGGTCCGGCAGGGTCGGAAGCGGTGAAGATAAAGCCGCGATGAGGCTCTCCGTTGGCTGTGAACCAGACATAAAACCGCCCGTCGTGATAACGGATGGATGATGCCCATTGCCCTTGACCGTATGCCGTTCCTTCGGTCAGGTCGTAGCGCGACCCGTCGTTAATACAGGGGAAGACATAACTTATTGTCTCCCAGTGCTGCATATCCGGGGAACGCATGACCGGCGCTCCGGGCATAAGGTGCATAGTGGTTGACACCATGTAATAGTATTCCCCGACGCGAACAACCGACATGTCTGGCACGTCGGCATAGATTATCGGGTTGCGGTACTGCGCCCGTGCCGGGGCGTTAAGAGATAATAAAGCGCAAAGGAAAAGAATGGTTCGCGAAGCGAAACGGCTCATATTGAAGGGTGTTTAATCTGCATTATTGCTGTTCTCCGGCGCGCTTTCTTCCGCATCGGAGAATAGTGTCGGCTGCGTCTTTTTATCCGCCGCACGCTCGCCGTACGCCGACGGGGACACGCCGTAAAGCGATTTGAAGCAGGTGGAGAACGTGCTTAAATTGGAGTAACCCACCAGCCCGGCCACCTCCGAAATGGAGTGTTTCTTCTCCGCCAAGAGTGTCGCGGCCTGCTTCATACGTATGTTTTTAAGGAAGTTTCGCGTGGTTTGATTGGTGAGTTCTTTTAGTTTGCGATGGAGATGAACACGGCTTATACCCACCTCCGACGCAATAGTCTCCACCGTTAAATCAGGGTCGGCAAGGTGCGCGTTGACCGTCTTCATTATCCTTTCCATTAGCCGGTCGTCAGGGCTTTGAGCCGTTATCTTCTCCAATTTCTCCTCTCCCGACCGTTGTCTGCCGCTGTAAATGGTGCGCAAAAGCGCCCGGGAAGAGAGGAGATTCTTTATTGTATGGCGCAACACTTCGAGGTTGAAAGGCTTGGTGATGTACGCGTCGGCACCGGTGTCGAGCCCCTCGATATTGTCCTCCTCGCCGGCTTTTGCCGTGAGCAATATTATCGGAATATGATTAAGACGTATGTTCTGCCTGATTCTCCGGCATAGCTCCAGCCCGTCCATTTCGGGCATCATCACGTCGCTGATTATCAGGTCGGGCACGTGCAGGAACACGCTTTCCAACGCCTCCTTTCCGTTAACGCACTCCTCAATAACGTACATATCCTCCAACTCCTGCTTAAGATAAAGGCGTATGTCATCATCGTCCTCAGCTATCAAAATCCGCCGGTGGGTGCGGCTGGCTCCCGCCGTCCCGTCCTTTGAAAGCGGCGTGAGAACGGGCGGTGTATTCGGGTTTGTGCCGGTCTCTTTATTCTCCGGCGCGTCCGCAGAGCCCTCTTTCTCTATCTCGTCTTCACGCAAATGACCGCAACCCAAGGGCAAACGGACGGTGAAGCGACACCCGCTTTGCCCCTCCGGCAGGTTCTCTGCAAACACCACTCCATGGTGGAGCCTAACGAGCGAGCGTGTAAGGTGAAGCCCCACGCCGGTGCCGTTATGACCGGTGTTGTTCTCCGTTTGATAAAAACGGTCGAATATACGTTCAAGCTCCAAAGCGTCGATACCGGTGCCGCTGTCGGTAACGGTTATCTCCGCTACAGACCTGAGCGGCTCGTCCGTCAAGGGGTAATCAGCCCTGCGTAATGCAACTTCGATGCTCCCCCCGTCGGGGGTAAACTTAAACGCATTAGAGAGGATATTGACGATTATCTTGTCGAAGTGTGCCGGGTCAATCCATAGCGGCAGAGGGTCGGAAGCGTTGTTGCGGAATGTGTACGAAATATGTTTCTCTTCCGCTATATCGGAGAATGCGGCGTATATGTCGGATAGAACGGAGACGATATTAACCTCTTTGAAGCGAAGCCGCATCTGCCCTTTATCTATCTTCCGAATATCCATCAATTGGTTCACGAGGTTGAGTATCCGCTCCGCATTACGGTATATAGTGCCGTAGGCGCGTTGACGTTTCTCATCGCCATCCCGCTCCATCAGTTGGCGCAGGGGACTGATAATCAGCGTCATCGGAGTGCGTATCTCGTGCGATATGTTTATAAAGAATTGCAGTTTGGCTTCGCCTAATTGCTCCGCCCTCAACAGGCGCAGACGCTCCCGGCGGTCGCTCAACCGGCGGCGTATCTGCCCCGTTATGAACACCGCCGCGGCGAGAATAAGGATGATGTAAACTACCCATGCCCACCACGCCGACCACCAGGGGCGGTCAATGCGAATAACTATCTCTTTTGCTGCACAGACCGTCATACCATCCGACGCACGCACGCGGAAGCGGTATCGACCCGGGCTCAAACCGCTGAACGAGATGCGGTTGATGCCGTGCGGCAGGGCAATCCAACGGTCGTCGTTCATAGAATATTCATAAATGATACGGTCGGTATTGTCGAGTTCAACGGTAGAGAACTCGATGGTGAACGCGTTGTCGTTATGCGCCAAACGGAATGTTTCCGCGTTATAAACAGGACAATCAATAATGTCCTTGCCGCCCGATTTGACTCCCTTTCTTACGGGTTTGCCGAACAGATAAAAATCGGTTATGCGCACCTGACGCTTGCGGGTTGCGGTGGTGATTTCCAGCGGATTGAACCACGTTATTCCATTTACTCCGCCGAACCATAGCCGTCCCTCGCTGTCGCGGAACGAGGCATTCTTGCTGAACTCGTTGCCTTGCAAGCCGTCGCCGGCGTAGTAATTAATAAATTTCTTGGTCGCCGGTTGAAAACGGGACATGCCGTTGCTCGTGCTTATCCATAAATATCCGTCGTCGCCTTCACGCACCGCGTATACCATATTGTTGCACAAGCCGTCGTCCGCCGTATAATGTTCGAGACTGTCGGTCTTGGCATCCCAGCCGAGCAAACCCTCCGACGTGCCCGCCCAAATATGTCCGTCATGCCCCTCGCAAAACGAGTAAACAATCGATTGATGAAGTACAAAACGCGGCTCGTCCGCCGGGCTGTCGGGGTTCACCACGCACATCCCGTTGTATGTGCCGAGATATAAACGGTTCTTCGCCTGAGAATAATAAATACATCCAATCCAGTTGTCTGTATCAGGATAATGTGTTATCCGCCGCGCCGAAGGGTCGTAGGAATACAGCCCGTTACCCATTGTCGCAATCCATACGCGTCCGCGCTTGTCCTCCGCAAAACCGTATATATTCCTCGCTTGTTTGCCGCCCTCATCCCGTAACTCCTCTATGTGGGTACATCTGCCTGTCGCGGGGTCGAACCATGCCGCGCCGTCGGCGTACGAGCCGAGCCATATACGCCCCCGCGAGTCCTCAAACACCGAGACGATAATCGCGGGGACGGAAGAGGGGTCGCCCGTATGCATATAATGGCGGCGCACCGCGCAATCTTTGCTTATAACGTACAGCCCGTCGTTATCCGTCCCGACGTATGTCGTCCCTTTCGCATCGCAATAAACGGCGGTAACGCAACAGTCGCCGATGAAGTCTTTCGACACCGATTTGCTCCCCCAATACCTGAATCCGCTTCGGCGCGGAGGTATCATCAGCACCCCCTTTTGATATATTCCAATCCAGAGATTTCCCGTGTTGTCCCGGCACACGGCGTGCACTTTCAAGTTGCTCGTCGCGAAGCTGTCATCCTCAAAGATATAGTCCGTCAGGCGGCGGGTTTTGCCGTCATATACCTTCATTCCATTGCCGTCGGTGCCGATATAGATAGCGTCCCCACCGGCGGGAAAGATGGTTTTGACCGGGAAGTCCCGGCTTCCGCCGCCGGCAAGAGGGATAAACTTATCTGTCTTGCGGTCGTATCGGTACGCTCCGTTACGCGGGCTCCCGCCGTAGACATTCCCCTCTTTATCCGTGCATAACTTTATTATGAAAGGCAGGTCTTTGCTTATGGGAAACGATTTGATATGTCCGTCGGCACCCAATCTGTACACTCCGTATCCTTCTTTTGAAAACCATATATTGTCCTCCCCGTCGGCCATCATCGTTTCTATAAAAGATGTCGGCGCGGACAGTTCGAGCCGGTCGTAATACAACCCTTCATCCGTTATCTCGAGCCGGCACATCACGTTCCCTGATACCCAAATCTCCCCGCTCCGACGCTGTATGATGCCGGTGATGTAGTTCTTCAACGTGCTGTTGTCCTTGAACCGGGCGGGAGCGGAGAAGGTGTCGGAGGCAGGGTCGTAGAGTTGCACGCCGTTGTATGTGCCGACAAAGAAACGCCCGTCGCGGTCGGTGAAGAGCGTGCGTACATAGTTGTGGGCAAGGGAGTGCTCGTCGCCCGGACGATTCTTGTAAACGGTCAGTTTCACCCCGTCGTAGCGGTTCAATCCATTCTCCGTCGCAATCCATATTATCCCGTCGCGGTCGACGCAAACATCATTCAACAAAGTGCACGACAAACCCTCGTCAGCAGTGAAAACGCGGACTGATTGACCGGATACAACCAATATTCCGAACAATAATAACACACATATCAACCCCCCTCGCAACGTCTGCCGAACCGAGATACGTGAGTTATAAAACATTGTCAACATATAAAGATTGTTTCCCAAGACGCAAAAATAAGGAATTTCCCCGCCCCCGCAAACGATACGGGGAAATAATTTGGAGCTGTGTGCAGATACGTTGCACTCTCCTCAAACCGTCTCTCCCGTCTCCTCATTTCATACCTCGCATTCTCACAAAACTACATTCCGATAACTAAAACCCGCCGCTATACTGGGCATAAACCGTCGGTTTACGAGAGCCTGGAGATATGCAGGGAGGAGATAGAGTTTAACTCTTACAAAAAAACAATATCTCCGGCGGGCGTATGGTGCCCGTCGGAGATATTGTTAATGTACTCCCGAATATGCAGGGATGTATTATTCGTGCGCGACGTACATTGCCCCGCCGGCTTCAACAAGCCCGCCGTAGCTCGTTTTGTAACAGATGATTGTCAGCTCGTCCCCATCGCTTACGCCGAGCGTGCCGAACGCTCCGCTTTCGCCGCCAACGCCCGTTGACACACCGTAAACATACACCTCGCCGGTTGAATCGGCAAGAGCGAAGTTGCCGTATATATCAAGGTCAAACTTCGTACCGTCTTCCGACGATTGGCAGACCGTACCCGTGAGGCGGTAATACGTACCGCTGTCGTCGGATAATTCGCGGAACGAAGCAATGTCAATCGGCGTTACGGGCGTAATATCTTCTGCGTACGCATCGGTCATCTCTATCGTTTCGCCGTATTGATTGCGCTTTCCGACAACGGTTATAATATCGCCCTCGTTCGCTCCGAGAAGCGCAAAGCCGTCCATATTATATATATATGTCTCGCCGGAATAATCGGCGACGTAAAACCTGCCGTTGTCTGCACTCTCGACAGAGGATATATAGCCCGTTATGCGATATTGTGTATCGCTAACCTCTGCGGCGTTAAACTCCGCGATACTTACCGGCATTATCGAGCCCGCCTGCGTGATTATTGTCTGACAGGAGTACTCGTTAGAGTCTGATGTTGTATAAAAGACAATTGTCGTATTGCGGTCTCCGCCGTCGTTGCGGGCCACGTTAAACGTTATTGTAACGCTTCCGTTTGCCGACACGATAGAGGCGATGGAGAGCCAATCCTTTGCATCGTCGGGGATGTCAACCGTTACGCCGTCGCCCGCACACGCTAATTCAACGGCGAATGCTCCGCCCTCAAGCGGCATATTGCCGTCTTCCGGGTCGACCGAATTGACGGAAATGAGCGACTTAGTTACGCTTATAAACGTTGCGTCAACCAGCTCCACAACCGTTCCGTAGGTGCTTCGCGGACCCTCGACGGTTACCTCGTCGCCAACCTCAACGCCGAACGTCGACCATGCATACGAGCCCGACGAGTTGAC
>JAJPZE010000028.1 GCA_021204565.1 Prevotella sp.
GTTTTCATCCCGTTGTTGTAAGGGAAAAGCGATATAAGGAACAGAGGACGGTAATCGAGACTGATGCTTCTGTTCTGCACGCGCCCCCGGTATTCGCTCTGGTATTCGTGCTCGTCCGCCTCGTCATCCACCACTATCGACGAGTATTTGTCCGGGTCAATCTCCCCGCGTTTGCGCATTTCCTTCACCTTGTCCGCCGACCAGCGGGGCTGTATGCCCAGATGTTTATCCATTTGAGCTTTATAGATAACGAACTCGTCTTTCTCCGCCAAGGCGGTGTATCCGAGCTTACGGTAACAGCCCGCACGATAGCTCAACCCCGTCCAAAAGTTGGGGAATTGGTTAATTACTTTGGTGTAGTCGCGTATCGCGCCCTGCAAATCGCCGGTGTTCTCGCGCAGTATTCCCCGGTTGAAAATAGCGAGGACATTCTCCGGCTCCATCTCTATGACGTAATCGAAATCCTCTATCGCGTCGTTGTCCGCCCCGAGTTGCATGCGGAGCAACCCGCGGTTGTAATGCGCGATAAAGTTGTTCGGGTCGAGGTCGAGAGCGGTGTCGTAGTCGCTCATTGCCCCGCGCAGGTTGTTGATATTCACCCGTGCGAGGGCGCGGCTGATGTAGCTCGGAACGTGCTTGGGGCGCAGATGTATGGCGCGTGTGAGGCAACTGTCCGCGCCAAGCCATTCGCTCCTTGCGAGCTTTATCGCCGCCGCGGTCATCCACGTATTGCCGTCGTACGGGTCGGTCTCTATAGATTTGTCGAGCCATTTCGCCGCTTCGACGGTATCGCACTTATTCAGATACAGCTCCGCTTTCAACGAATAACCGTTTGCGAACTTCGACCAACGGCTGATAATCGTATCCGTTTGAAGCAGGGCAACATCGTAATGCTTGAGGTGCATCTCGCATATCGCGCGGTTGTACCAATAGTTTTGTTGCATCGGGTTGAGGCGGATGGCGCGCGTGTAATCATCTATCGCGTCCTCGTACTTGTCTTGACGTATGCGCGTAATTGCCCGCAAATCGTATATTGCGTCTACATACGGATTGAGCGAAAGCGCCTGTGTCGCATCCTCTTCCGCGCCCGCAAAGTCTTCGAGATAATATTTCGCCGCGCCGCGCAAGTGCCAGGGCTGGTACATATGAGGGCGCAAGGCGATAATCTGATTGAAGTATTGAATGGAGAGGACATAATCTTCATAGTGGAGCGCTACCTCTCCGCTGGTCAACATTCTGTCGATGTTAAACTGCGCGCGAACGGATAACGCGCACACTATACAACACGCCAAAAGAGCCGTTCGCAACGCCCGTGCAAGACGAATGTAAGCTCGCTTACACAATTCGTCGCAACCGGGAGCCGCCAAAGGCAATATGCTCGTCCCTTTCCCTTTCACCCGTCGCGAACTATTTGAGCTTATATCTGTACCCGCATTTCACCCGTCCCTGCGTCAGCGCTTTCAGCTTCCCGCGCACCAATTGCTTGCGTAAGGGCGAGATGCGGTCGGCAAACACGACGCCTTCGAGATGGTCGAACTCGTGCTGGATAACGCGGGCGAGATACCCGCCAATCCATTCGTCGTGCTCGGCGAATTGCTCGTCGCAATACTTAACCCGTATCCGCGTCGGGCGAACGACATTCTCGTGTATGCCCGGAAGGGACAGGCAACCCTCCTCCGAACTCTCGGTTTCATCCCCGAACTCTATGATATGCCCGTTGATAAACACCTGCCGGAAGTCCTTATATTCCGGGTATCGGTCGCTTATCTCGTTAAGGTCGATCACTACAATACGCACGTCTCTGCCCACCTGCGGCGCCGCCAAGCCGATGCCGTCGGACTCGTACAGGGTATCCCACATATCGGATATAAACGTATTCAAATCGGGGTAATCGGGAGCAATATCCTGCGAAACATTACGCAGAACCTGCGAGCCGTAGATGTATATCGGGAGAATCATAATTGCTCGTTAAGGATATTAAAAGCCGGGGGTATTATATAAAGTAACGGGAAAAGACATACTATACGCCTTTGCTCCGCATCCAGTCTTGCAAGATGATTGTGGCGCTTATCTCGTCGACCAACGCCTTGTTACGCCGCGCCGTTCTCCCCAAACCGGCGTCCAACATTGTACGGTGCGCAAGCACCGACGTAAACCGCTCGTCGTAAAACTCTATCGGCACGCTCCGGTGTTTCCGCCATCTGTTGACGAACGCACTTATGTCAGGCATGCTCTCGCTCGGCTCTCCGTTCATCTGTTTGGGCAGTCCGACAACGATTCGCTCCACTTCCTCACGAGCGATATATTCGGTCAGGAAGTCGTAAAGACAGGATGTAGCGACCGTCGTAAGCCCTCCGGCGATGAGCTGAAGCGGGTCAGTAACCGCTATACCCGTGCGTTTCCGCCCGAAGTCAATGGATATTACCCTCGCCACTTTAGTCCGGTAACGCGCTGCGGGAGACCGTTATTGGCGATAGAGCAACCAAGCGTCGGGATACCTGCCGCGCAACTCGTCGCGCGAAGCAATAGCTTCCGAGCGGGTGTCGAAACTCGTTGCGACGACGCGGTACATATTGCGCTCGGCGTTGTATGCAACACGTGCGGCGTACCCTGCGGCACGCAACGTATCGGTCAATCCGTCGGCATTCGCTTTAAGGCTGAACGAACCTACAACCACGCTGTAACTCTTCAAATCATCGCCGTCAACCACCGACAAATCCTCCGTGCGGAACGATTCGTTGTCCTCTTTCGATACAACCACCGTTGTCTCAGTTGCGGGCGCTTCGACCAACGGCGTAACTACCGGTATCTCTACAACCTCTTCCTCCTCCGGCACAGCCGTCTCCTCAGCCGCTATAGCCTGCTCATACGCCTTTTTGTAAGCACTCTCTTTCGATTTGCAACCGCACAACAACAACGACGCAAAGACAACCGTCAGAATGAATAAATTCTTGTTCATAGGGCATTATATATTACATTTGAAATCAAAGATACGTATCTGACATACGACTGCGAAAGTACTAACATTTCCGGCAAAACCACGTAATGCGTATGTGAAAAGTAATTAAAAGCAATTGAAACGATACGTCCGGCGGCTCGGAAACGAAACAAACATAACG
>JAJPZE010000115.1 GCA_021204565.1 Prevotella sp.
AAGCCGAGCCATCGATCCATATCCGTGCCCTCGACCGACGGAGCGGCTTCGGGGTCGTAGAGGATTACCAATCCGTCGCGGGTAAAACCGTCGCCGGATACGTCGCCGCCCCACGCAACCGTGTAACCGTTCATCACGGCGTTGTCAATCACGCGCGCCATCTCGTCCATAGGCAAATTCCAAGAACCGGGTTGGCGCCAATTATCCTGCACCTCGACCGGGAACTCCGTGTAAAAAGGATGATGCGAATAACTCGTGATGGAGATGTAATCATTCCAATCCAACCCGAGACTTGCCGCAAAAGTCTGCGGCGTATACGTCGCGCCCTCGTATGTGAACGACTCCGGACACTCGCCCAAATAGGCGTCGAGTATGCCTTGGAAACCCTTTTTCCAAGTGGCGGTAATGGTGGGGGACTTGCTTCGCGCCACAGCCTCTACGTACGGCGAAAGTACGGAAAAGAACTCGCCGAAGTTGGCGAGCGTATCGCCATAAAGCGTGCCCGGCAGGGGCATCGCCTCCTCGGGACAGATGCCGTCGTTCTTCAACACGTAGAGCACGTCGTAAGCCGAGCCGCCCTCGGAGAACTGAGCGTCGCCGTGCATGCGCACGCACAGCTCCGCACGATCCATATAGTTCTTATTGCATACGTACATCTCGCAAAGGTCGTACGTCTTCCCTGTCTTTCGGAGTATCTCGCTCTCAAAGAAAGAGAGCGTCGAATAACACCAGCACGTGCCGCTCCGGTTCTGATCCTTCACCGAAGTTATCGGATTTTGCTTCACGACAGTGAATACCGGCTTGTTGACACTCACCGAATCCGAGTCTTTTTCCTGTGCCGCCGCGCCGATAAACGTCATCGCCATCAGCGCAAAAATTAATGTCTTCTTCATTCGTAACTATATTAATAATGTATTTCTTTTGCCGGTTTATTCGCCGCCGGAAGCCATATACGTCTCCACGTCGGCTATACGATAAGGTATGCGTTTCGTGCCGAGGAAGCGCGCGCCGGTGGGGGTGATGAGCACGTCGTCCTCTATTCGTATGCCCCCGAAGTCGCGGTACAGCTCTACGTTATCGTAATTGACAAACTCCTTGTGCAAACCTTTTGCGCGCCAGTCGTCAATAAGCGCAGGGATGAAATATATGCCCGGCTCGTCGGTAACCACAAATCCTTCTTCGAGCCGCCTGCCCATACGCAGGGCGTCAATACCGAATTGGTCGAGCTGCGGGCGCACTTCATCGTCGAAGCCGACATACGTCTGACCAAGCCCCTCCATATCGTGCACGTCCATACCCATCATATGCCCCAGCCCGTGAGGGAGGAAGAGAGCGTGTGCGCCGGCGGCTACAGCCTCGTCCGTGTCCCCTTTCATCAGCCCAAGTTCTTTCAAACGACCCGCCATCAGCTTGCATACCGCCAGGTGTACGTCGCGCCACTTCACGCCCGGAGCAGCCATCCGAAGAGCCAAGTCATGACAATCCACCACGATTTGGTACACCTCACGTTGGCGCGTAGTGAACGTCCCGCTGACCGGCATCGTACGTGTATTGTCGGAACAATAGTCGTCTTTCTCGCAACCGGCGTCGCAAAGGAGAAGCCTGCTCCCCTCTAACGGGACGTCTTTGGGCACGCCGTGCATTATCTCGCCGTGTTGCGTGCAAATCGTAGGGAAAGAAACCGCCTGCGCATTTGAGAGAACGATGCCGTCCATTTGTCCGGCGATGTATTTCTCCGACACGCCTTCGGCGCAAAGCAACATTGCCTTAGTATGCATCAGATATCCGATGTCGCACGCCCGGTCAATCGCTGCAATCTCCTCCTCACTCTTCTTCGAACGCATCTTAACCACCGCCTTGATAAGCTCGGGCGAGGCTTTCTCCCTTTGCCGGCTCGGGTGAATGCCTAAAAGATCCATTATCGCTATTTGCGTGTCGTGGCGGTATGGAGGGAGAAAATGTATGCTCCTGCCCTGCCCTCTTGCCTTTGAAATAATCTCCGCAAGACGTTTCAGCGGCGCGGAAACCGTTATCCCGACCCGCTCCGCAAGACTCTGCACACTCCCTACACTGCCGAGCCATACGATGTCTTCGACCGAAACATCATCGCCCAGAAGCATACTGGCGTCGTTGTCTACATCTATCACGCCCGTCAACCCGGCACGATGAATGCCGAAATAATAAAGGAACGACGAATCCTGACGCATTGGCGAATAACCATTCGCAGGGTAATTATACGGCGCCTCATTATTGCCGAAGAAGAGCAAGAGCCCGCTCCCCATCAGACGTTTAAGCTCCCGTCGCCGCGATATATAAGTCTCTTTATCGAACATATAGATTGTCTTTAAGGATGTAAAACAATAGGTTTGCGTGCAAAGATAATCATATTTTCCCTTCCGCAAACTTTACGTTTCAATATGTTTTAAGCCGCATATATCGCGCATTACCTTGCATATTACTTTCCTTTGCACTACCTTTGCGCCTTAGCAATATCTATGGCTCGTGCGAACGAGAGCAAGGCAAGCCCGCTTGCTGCGCTTGCTTCAAGCAAGCATCATCATTGTTTCGAGAGCCGCAGGCGCTCGAGCGAAGCCGAGCGTATCCAAGAGCTGACACGTTATGACACGAAATCACAATATAGACCGTCTCCGCCTTCTGTGCGCCGTGCTCGTCATTGTCATACATACCGGATATGGCGGTTGCCGGAGCGTCGTCGAACCTCTTGTGCGATGCGCCGTGCCGTGCTTCTTTATTATCTCCGGCTTCCTGATATATAATCCTTTACAGATATCGGATAATAATTTATGGGGCGAAAAGCTGAAGCGGAACATAAATAAAATCCTGTATATCACGCTTTGGAGCAATCTCCTCTATGCCGTAGTTGGTCATATCCTGTCAAGATATCCGCATACTGATGGCTATGCTATAAGAAGACTCGGAGCCATTGTATTTCTCAGCGGAAGTCCTTTCGCCCTTCATCTCTGGTATCTCTCCGCATATCTTTATGTCCTGGCAATCGTGTATTGTCTATGGCGCTATAACAAGATGTGTTGGCGGAAATTTACCCCCCCCCCCTATTACTTATTGCATTACTTGCCAGTCAGTACAGCCTCCTCGT
>JAJPZE010000196.1 GCA_021204565.1 Prevotella sp.
TACTTCGACCCGGCGTTCCTTTCCGACCAGTCGAACGAAAAAATATGGAGCGCGATATATAACGTGCCCGACGAGGAGATTTGGGCGACGCGCATGACGCTCAAGAAGAAACTTACCGAGTACATTAAGGAGCAGTTCTCCCTTATGTGGCTTAAGAACCAGGGCGACCCGGCGCGTGTTCTGTCGCTGTTGCAGAAGATAAACCCCAACGTGCTTATGATAGGTTTCTGCCGCCGCTTCGCAACTTATAAGCGGGCGCACCTGCTCTTTACCGACCTTGAACGTCTCGCCAGGATTGTCAACAATCCCGAGCGTCCCGTGCAATTCATCTTCTCCGGCAAGGCGCATCCTGCCGACGGAGCGGGTCAGGGCTTGATTAAGAAGATATTCGAGATTAGCCAACGCCCGGAGTTCTTGGGCAAGATAATCTTCTTGGAGGATTATGATATGCAGCTTGCGCGCCGTTTGGTTTCGGGCGTAGATGTGTGGATGAACACCCCGACCCGGCCTCTTGAGGCGTCCGGCACGTCCGGAGAGAAAGCCGAAATGAACGGCGTGGTCAACCTGTCGGTGCTTGACGGCTGGTGGTATGAGGGGTATCGCGAGGGTGCCGGTTGGGCTTTGACCGACAAGCGCACATACGAGAACCAGGCATATCAGGACCAACTCGACGCAACAACTATTTATTCGCTCCTCGAGAACGAAATTATCCCCCTTTATTACGACAAGAATGACAAGGGATATTCCGAGGGATGGATAAAGGTTGTCAAGAATTCAATCGCCTCTATTGCCCCGCACTACACTATGAAACGTCAGTTAGACGATTATTATACCAAGTTTTACACTCCGCAGGCAAAGCGTTCGAAGCTCCTCAAAGCCGATAATTACAAGGTGGCGAAAGATATTGCGCTTTGGAAGGAAACGGTGGTTAACCGCTGGGACAGCATACGTGTGGTGGAGAAGGACACAAGCATTTGCAATCTCGGAATAGAGACCGGGAAGGAGTACAGCTTCCGTTACGTCATCGACGAGGCGGGTCTGAGCGATGCGGTAGGTATCGAGGTGGTCGTTGTCGGCAATAAAGACGGCAAGGACAAGGTCATCTCCGTGCATCCGTTAGCCGTTACCGGGCAAGATGGGAACTGCTATACCTTTGAGGCTAAGTTTACATTCCAAGTGGCGGGATCGTTTAAGATTGGCATCCGTATGTATCCGAAGAACAATCTTCTGCCCCATCGGCAGGACTTCGCTTACGTGAAATGGATTGACTAAAACGGCTTCGAGTCGGGAGGCGAACCGATATAAAGTGCCCCGCAATTGAAACTTTCAATTGCGGGGCACTGTTGTTTTCCGTCGCTTCTTCTCCGGGATACAGGGGGATTAATTAAGCGTTACACTGCGCGAGCCGATCATATTTCCGTCGGCAAAGATGCTGACGTTGTACGAGCCCGCTTCGAGGGCCTGCGTAACGTCCCAATAGAGCGTAACGGACGTTTCTTTACCCCCGTATTCGATTGATTTCTTGGCTGTGGCGGTCAGGTTTCGGTTTTCGTATTCAAACTGTCCGGCGTTGCCGAGAAGCGCGCCCGCCGGAGAGGTCAGACGTACGTATACCGTTTTGTTCCCGTTATCTGCGGTTACATTCTTCGCAATAGTGAAAGACATTTGGAATTTCTTACACCGCGAGAGTTTATTAGTTGTCTTGTTCTTTTTGTCGAGCATAGTGAGGCTGATGCCCGTAGCGTCGAGTTGCGAAGCGATAGCTACTTTCTCGGATAGCGATTCCCGTTCGCTGCTTAGCCCTTCGATGCGTTTGTTGGCCTCCGCCACTTGCTCTTTCACCTGTGTGTTCTCGGCAATGAGGTTTTGATTGAGGCGGTTAAGCGAGTCGATTTCGAGCACATAACTTCGTATGACCGCACGGCACGTCTCCAATTCTTTCTTCAGGCGCGTTATCTCTCGTGCGTCGCTGGCTTTCACGTCTTTGAGCTCTTGGAGGAGTTGTTCTGTGCGGAGCTGCTCTTGCGTGAGCTGTTCGACGAGCGAATCGTTGGTTATTTGCGCTCTCATCTCCGTGTATTGGTCGGCGAATTGTTGATATTCGCTCTCCATTTCAGCCTTGTCGAGCGCGGCAAGTTCTTGCAGTTCGATGTTCTCCCGCCGTTGTTTGTGCAAGCCGAATGTGAGGTAAACAACGCCGGCAAGGAGAAGAAGGACAACGATAATGAGGGGTATGAGGACTTTCTTGTTCATATTTTATACATAAGTGATTATCCGCTATCGGCAGACAAAAGTAGCGGATATGGCGTTAAGAAACAAATAAATCGAAAGATTTCAACGTATGTTGCGGTCTTGACCGATGTCGGTACTTATCTTTTTGAAGAGTATTTTCTTTACGAACGGGGCGGTGTATCCCGCGTCGCTTTCCGCCATCTCTTCCGGCGTGCCTTCGAAGAGGATGCGCCCTCCGCCTTGTCCTCCTTCGGGTCCGAGGTCGATAACGTGGTCGGCAAGTTTGATTATATCGAGGTTGTGTTCGATAACTACGACGGTGTTACCCCTATCCGCGAGCCGCCCGAGAACGTCGGCGAGAGCGCGTATGTCCTCAAAATGCAACCCCGTCGTCGGCTCGTCGAGGATGAATAAAGTGCGTCCCGTGTCGCGCTTGGACAGCTCCGCGGCGAGCTTTATCCTCTGGCTCTCCCCGCCGGAAAGTGTGGTCGACGGCTGTCCGAGTTTGATATATCCGAGCCCTACATCTTGCAGAGTCTTTATCTTTCGTAATATTTGGGGGACGTTATCGAAGAATTCGACCGCCTGATTTATGGTCATGTCCAGCACGTCGGCAATGTTCTTGCCCTTGTAACGCACCTCAAGCGTCTCCCTATTATAACGTTTCCCGCGGCACGCCTCGCACGGAACGGTAACGTCGGGCAGGAAGTTCATCTCTATCGTTTTATATCCGTTGCCCCCGCAAACCTCACATCGCCCGCCCTTGACATTAAACGAGAACCGCCCCTGAGCGTATCCCCGGAGCCTCGCCTCGGGCAGTTCGACGAAGAGCGAGCGTATGTCCGTGAATACACCGGTGTAGGTCGCGGGGTTCGAACG